>CAKSVK010000180.1 GCA_934502905.1 uncultured Chitinophagaceae bacterium | reverse complement strand
AAGCTGACCTACAGCATTACACCGGATTTGAAAGCAGCCATTTCTTATGCGCTGACCAAAAACGACTTCCTGAACGGTTCGTATACCGACAACCGGTTGTTGTGGATGAAAACAAGCGGATTGAACGGAGCAGCCTCCCGCAGCCAATCCAATAATACCAGCAACATCGTTGAAACCACTATTGAGTACAATAAGAAGCTGAATGATCATCAATTCAATTTTGTCGGCGGCTATTCTTACCAGAATGAATTCAACGAAGGCTTTAATGCCAGTAACTATAATTTCATTTCCAACTCCTACCAGTACTATGCATTAGGGGCCGGGCAGGGATTGTATACGCAGGGATTTATAAACAAGGACTACCTGAAGATGGGCAGCTTCGGGAACGAACGGACCCTGATCGCATACTTCGGACGGTTGCTGTATAACTACCAGGAGAAGTACCTGCTGAACGTAAGCTTCCGGCGCGAAGGCGCCTCCGTGCTGGGAAAAAATAATAAATGGGCCGGCTTCCCCGGTATCTCTGCCGGATGGATCCTGAGCAAGGAAGAATTCCTGGCAAACTCCAATTTTGTGAATAACCTGAAGCTTCGTGTAGGCTATGGCGAAACCGGTAACCAATATGGCATTTCTCCCTACCAGTCTCTTATAAGGATCGGCCCTTTTATTGAGCAATGGGGACAGTCCATGCCTTATGCCTTTATCAACGGGCAATGGGTATTAACGTACGGACCTACCATCAATCCCAACGCCAACCTGAAGTGGGAGACAAAGAAAGAGTTTGATGCGGGGATCGATTTCGTATTATTTGCCAACGGCTGGTTGAGCGGTTCTATAGATTATTACAACCGGCGGATCCAAAACCTGATCGGGAACTACAGTGCGCAGGTACCGGCGGGTATTTATCCCCTTACCTTTGCCAATGCCGGCTCCCTGAGCAATGAAGGCGTAGAGCTTTCGCTGAACGCACGGGTAATCAACCGTAAAAACTTTACCTGGAATGCCGGCTTTGTAGGCGCTTATAATGAAAACAAGATCACTTCTTTCTCAAGCGATATTTTCCAGGGAAGCGCCAACCCCGTTACACAGATCAATGGCTGGGGCACGGAGGTGCAGCTGATGGCGCCCGGTCAGCCCGTTAGTACGTTTTACGGAAAAGTATTTGCCGGGTTTACGGATGATGGAGAATGGCTTTTCCTGAACAAGGAAGGCAAGCCGGTGCAGTCATACGAGATCGGCGACGGGGATTACACGTACCTCGGTAACAGCATCCCCAAAGTGAACCTGGGGTTGACCAACAGCTTTGTCTACAGGAATTTTGACCTCTCGCTGCTGATAAGAAGCGCGCTTGGATTCAAGGTGTTGAATGCAAAAAGGATCTTCCATGAAAACAGGAACCTTTTCGGAACCACCAATCTCTTTGCAGCTTCCTTACATGAAACGGTGGGCGGAGAACCTACTTTCTCCAGCTACTACCTTGAAAAGGGCGACTATGTGAAGCTGGACAATGTTTCGTTAGGTTATTCCTTCCCTTTAAAAGGCAAGATCAGGAAGATACGGGTATCGGCGGTGGCTACCAACCTGTTGCTCATCACCGGCTTCTCCGGTATTGATCCCGAGCTGGGAGTGAGTCCGTTCAACGCCCCGGGAGTGGAGATGAACAGCTATTACTATCCCCGCACGCGTAGCCTGACCTTCGGTATCCAGGCTGATTTCTAATTCTAAAAATTAACGACTGTGAAAAAAGTATTTCTCAAAATAAGCATCGTATATGTTTTTGCCGCTCTTATATTTTCAGGATGCGCCAAAAAGCTACAGGAACATGTGTACAGTGATGATACGGAAGATAATTTTTATACCAATGCTACCCAGGTGATGGCTGCCTACGGACTGCCATATGCCTTCCTGCAGAAAGTAATGTACGAGATCCATTTTACCATGAGTGAATTATCAACGGATGAGGTGGTTGTAACCGTGAAGGCGAATGAAGGATATGAAAACGGGCAATGGATCCGTTTCTTCCAGCATCAGTGGACGTCCCAGGAGCCTTTTATCCTGTACGAATGGAGCAACCTGTACCAGGGGATCGGCTATTGCAACAGCTTTATAGGCGCTATGGAAAACCGTGATATATCCGGCTTTGATCTGCCGAAACCCAAAGAGCAGCTGATAGCTGAAGTGAAAATGGTGCGGGCGATGCTGTATTACTGGCTGCTGGATCAGTACGGGAATGTGCCGGTCGTTACCAGCCTTAATACTGTTAACCCGGAAACTTCACCCAGGGCGGAGGTATTTGCCTTCGTGGAGAAGGAGATAAAAGATAATATCAGCTTCCTGGCAAAAAAGGGATCATCAGACTGGTATGGTCATTTCACACAATCGGCTGCCAACGCATTACTCGCCCGCTTATACCTGAATGCAGAAGTATACACGGGAACTGCCCGGTGGGATGATTGTATTACCGCCTGTAACAATATACTCGAGGGGGATGAATCTTATACACTGGATGCCAACTGGAATGATCCGTTCAAGATCAGGAATGAGAACAGCAATGAAAACATATTGGTCGTTCCTTACGACGCAGTGAATGCGCCCGGCTTTAATGCCGTGCAGGTGCAGCTATGGGGCGCCCTGGGATGGCAGTGGTATTTTAATGACTGGCTCTGGGGCAAAGTGGTCACGCCCGAAGCATTTTTCAACCTCTTTGGCGAAAACGACCTGCGGCGTAACCAGTGGCTTTTTGGTCCGCAAACTTACGTAGATGAAAACGGAGCCATACAACCGGTGCCCGGTTGGTACGATCAGGATGGGAAACAATTTGAGATCTATCCCCATATAGCAATGCTGAACAATCCTACCGGTGGATACGGACAGGGTGTATGCAATGTTAAGTACGAGATACAAAAAGGTACGCCACAGGAAGCCTCTCCGACACAAATGAGCAATGACCTGGTTGTATTCAGGCTGGGTGAGATCATGTTCATAAAAGCTGAATGCCTGATGCGCAAGAACAATGGCGTTTTCACACAGGAAGCCATACAGCTTGTGAATGATGTGAGAGCCCGCAGCTTTGCTCCCGGGGATCCTGATGCCGTCTATACTTCACTTACCCTGGAGGAGTTCCTGGATGAGCGGGGACGGGAATTTGCCTACGAAATGAAAAGGCGAGAAGACCTGATCCGTTTTGGAAAATTCGGGGATGCCCGTTGGGAAAAGACCGTAGATGCAGACAGAACAAAGGAACTGTACCCGATACCTTACAATATCAGGTTGGCCAACCCCGGACTGGAGCAAAACCCCGGTTACTGATAGGGGTCGTTGACCGGAATTTTACAAACAGTATCCTGGTAAAAACATTACAGGAAGAAAACTTAAATGTAAATTGCCTGCTTTACATAACGCAGGGATAATCATACCTGATATTAAGGATTTAAAAATGAAGTACACTAAACTTTACCGGTTTGCTTTTATCAGTTGCCTGCTGGCGGCTGCCTGCCAAAGTCCGGACGACCGCAAAGAGTACCGTTCCTGGACCATGGCGCATGGGAATGGCGAAAGTAATAAATACTCTTCGCTCACCCAGATCGATACCGGCAACGTTACACAACTGGAAGTAGCCTGGGAATTTCATACCGGCGATGCAGACACCGCCGCCCATTCCCAGATACAGTGCAACCCGATCATCGTAAACGGGGTGATGTATGCCACCTCCCCTATGCTGAAAGTGTTTGCGGTAGACGCCGCAACCGGGCAGCAGAAATGGATGTTCTCTCCTTTTGATTCTATTACCACCGATAAAAAAGGACATTTCAACCTGAACAACAACCGTGGGGTGGCTTACTGGACAGATGGAAAGACCGATGAACGGATTTTCTATACGGCAGGACCCTACCTGCATTGTATAGACGCCCGGACCGGTAAGCTGGTAGAAGGTTTCGGAGAAGAAGGTAAGGTAGATCTTCATGAAGGACTGGAAATGGAAAATGTAAAAGATCTTTTTGTTACGGCTACCTCTGCGCCATCCGTCTATAAAGACCTGCTGCTTACAGGCACACGTGTTTCTGAAGGTATGGATGCAGCGCCGGGTGATGTCAGGGCCTTTGATGTACGGACCGGCAGGCTGGTGTGGTCGTTCAGGACCATTCCCCGTCCCGGTGAACCGGGTCATGAAACATGGGAAAATCCTGATGCCTGGAAGACCACGGGCGGCGCCAACAACTGGATGGGCATGACCATCGATCATACAAGCGGGATCGCATATGTGCCTATAGGCTCTGCCTCCATGGATTTCTATGGTGGCAAAAGAAAGGGCGCCAACCTGTATGCGGATTGCCTGCTGGCGTTGGACGCGACAACGGGAAAACGTATCTGGCATTTCCAGTATATCCATCATGATACCTGGGACTGGGATCCTTCCAGTGCCCCGGTGCTGCTAACGGTGAACCACAATGGCAAAAAGATAGATGCTGTAGCGCAAACGACCAAAACCGGGTTTGTTTTCATTTTTGACAGGGCAAACGGAACGCCTCTGTTCCCGGTAGTGGAAACACCGGTGGATACCGTTACCAATTTAATAGGCGAACAATTATGGCCCACGCAGCCGATTCCGCAAAAGCCGGCTCCTTTCGTACGCCAGGTTTTAACGGAAGACCAGCTCAATCCTCATTTGCCGGCGGATGAATATGAAGCGATAAAGACGCTGTTCCGGAATTCCCGTTCCGGCAAGCTGTTCACTCCCCAGTCCAAGGAAGGAACGATCATTTTCCCCGGGTTTGACGGGGGTGCAGAATGGGGCGGTCCGGCAGTAGACCCTGAAACAGGCATACTGTATGTCAATGCCAATGAAATGGCCTGGATACTCCAGATGTATGATACCGACCCTACAGAAGGTAAGGAAACTTACCTGCAGGCCGGACAACGGATGTACAGGCAGCATTGTATGTCATGCCACGGAGCCGACAGGAAGGGAACAGGTAATTACCCTTCCATTGTGAATGCAGGTAAAACCTATAACAGCAGTACATTTTTAACCTTTATAAACGCGGGAAGACGCATGATGCCTTCTTTCCAGCACTTAAGCCAGCAGGACAAGGACGCCATTGCTTCCTTTGTGCTGAACCTTCCGGCAGAACAAAAGAAAGCCTATGTTCCGCAGATGTCGGCTATCGATTCCTTCCGGGTATTACCTTATGAAATTTCCGGTTACAATAAATTCATCACAAAATCCGGGTTGCCCGGCATAGCACCACCGTGGGGCACCATCACGGCCATCGATATGAACTCCGGGGAACATCTCTGGAAGACAACGCTGGGAGAAGATCCTTACTTTAAGGAAAAAGGGATCCCTAATACAGGTACGGAAAACTACGGGGGACCTGTAGTAACCAGGGGCGGCTTGTTGTTTATAGGTGCTTCCAAGGATGGCATGTTCCGTGCGTATAATAAACATTCGGGAAAGTTGTTGTGGGAGTATAAGCTCCCCGCAGCAGGATTTGCCACTCCTGCCACCTATGAAATGGATGGCAGGCAATATATTGTCATTGCATGTGGCGGAGGCAAGCTGGGCACAAAATCCGGCGACTCCTATGTGGCCTTTGCGCTGCCACCGGAAAAATAGCAAATATGGCATTGTCAAGAAGAGATTTTATTAAAACGGCAGGAGCGTTTGCCGGCGGCATCTGGTTACAGGGCTGCGGACAACCGGCTGAAGCAGGTGTACATGTGCATGCCCATTTATGGGTATATGCCAGCAGGTTCCCGCCGGACTGGAACTGTACGCCTATACTGGATGAGGTATTCAGCGAGATAAAAGCAGCAGGATATGCCGGAGTGGAAATAATGGAGCCCATTTTGCTACAGGAGGGATCGGTTGACCGCCTGAAGAAATTATCTGCACAGTACGAACTACCGGTAACGGGTACCTCCTTTTATGGTGATATGTGGAACCGGGACGAGCAGGAATTTATCCTGCAGAACATGGAAACCGTAGCGGAAAGATTGCAGCAGGTAGGCGGGTCGATGATCGGCTTATCTTCGGGGGACGCCGGCAGGTTAAAAACAGAAGACGAGCTGGATGTGCAGGCCGGGACCCTTAAAAAGATCATGGAAATATGCAGCAGGCATAAGATACAACCTAACCTGCACAACCATACCTATGAGCTGATGGGCGACATGCATGACCTGAAAGGCACAATGCAGCGTGTTCCGGAGCTTGGATTGGGCCCGGATATCCAGTGGTTGTTCCGCGGCGAAATCGACCCGGTTTGGTTTATCAATACCTATGGTCATAAGATCGTCTACCTGCACATCAGGGACCAGGCGGCAAACGGTAAGTTTGCAGAAGCTGTAGGAGATGGCGTGATCGACTTTCCGGCAATAGCCGCTGCCCTGCAGAAGATCAATTATGCCGGCAATGCAGCGGTAGAGCTGGCTTTTGAGGAGCCCAATGCCAGACCGGTGGCAGAAAACTGGGAGATCAGCAGGGCATATGTGAAAAAAGTGTTTGGCTGGTAACCGGTAATAAATGTTCTTTTAAATCGTGCATACCTTACACCTGGTAGAGCTATTAGTAGTGGTCGGTGAGACACTATTGCTGTCAGTTCAAGCCCTGCGGGCTTGAATCTGCCGCGGCGGATTCAATGTAAATTTTTGGTATTCTTTTCCCCGGTTACACCGGCGGCTATTCAAATTAAACCCCTTTGGGGTGTTTTATAGACCACGTTTCTTAAATTGAAGGCCACATGATGTCTCACCAACCGGAAAATGTGTATAGAGCGAAAGCATTAAAAATGTACCTTCTTAACCTGACTAGAAAATGAAAAAAATAACGCTGCTCCTGTTGTGCTTCCTGGCAGGTAACTTACTCCTGCAGGCACAGAAAAACCGATTCCCGGTTCCTGTGATCTTTGATACGGATATGGGGCCCGACTATGACG
>CAKSVK010000179.1 GCA_934502905.1 uncultured Chitinophagaceae bacterium | reverse complement strand
TCTTTGAGCGTATAGGGATAAAAATCCCTCCTTCCACACTGACCGACAATACCAATTCTGCCTGTAAGTCGCTGCTACCCGTTTACAATGCACTCAAACGGGAAACATTGGCCAACCTGTATTTACAGGTAGATGAAACCCGCTTACAGGTATTGGAAGGAAGTAAAAACGGTTCTTCGCACCGGGGCTACCTGTGGACTTACCATGCTGTGGCCGATGGGTTGGTATTCTTTGATTATAGAACAGGAAGAGACCGCTCGGGTCCGGCAGCAATACTCAAAGATTACAGCGGCGTAATACAGACCGATGCTTACGAAGTTTATCAAAGCCTGTTTACCAAAAATAAAGCCATACAGCACTACTACTGCATGGCTCATATCCGGCGTAAGTTTGACGAGGCGGTTAAATATGATCAGCAAAGAGCGACATGGGCCGTCGAAACCATCGGGAAGCTGTATCAAATTGAGAGGCAGATCCGGGAGGCACAACCACCGCTGACCGAGAGCCAGATCGTGGAGAAGCGTATGACCGAGGCCTCTCCCATCCTGACCGAGTTGAAAGAATGGATGGTTCTGCAATATCCCCGGGTACTGCCTTCCAGTCCTATCGGCAAGGCCATAGCCTATGCATTGCCCCTGATGGATAACATGAAGTTCTATACGCTTCATGGAGACCTCCAACTCGACAACAACCTGATCGAAAATGCCATCCGGCCAGTGGCATTGGGCCGCAAAAATTATCTTTTCGCCGGAACCCATGACACCGCCCAGAATGCCGCGATGATTTATTCCCTGTTTGCCACATGCAAAAAACACCAGGTTAATCCACAGGAATGGCTAATAGATACTCTCAGAAAACTAAATGACCCAAACTACGAAGGTAAATTCTCCGACCTGCTCCCACACAGATACAAAACTATTGCACAAAAAAAATAGTAATCAACAGGGGGGTCAGCGATTGCTTACTATTCATCAGCGGATGGCCGGTATTGGAAAATATTCCACTAACGCCAGTCATCTTCACCCTCGTCACGCCTATTACCGGAACTGGTCAGAAGAATACTTTTTAAAAGAAGGCCATAAAATCGGAACTCATACTGCAGGCTTCATAGAGCAACTTCTCTCGCAGGGGAAACATCCCGAAGCAGGATTTAAACGCTGTAGAGGCCTGCTGTCTTATGTCAAAAAATATGGAGAAAAGAAGCTGGAGCTGGCCTGTGAAATCGGAATGAAATATGATTACGCCAGTCTCAGACAGATCGAGTACCTACTTCAATATACTGACCTGGAATCGCTTCAGGAAGGTGCTGCAGAAGTCGCCCCTGTAGTACATGTCAATCAACGGGGAGCCAATTATTATCAATAAAACCATCTAAATGTAATGAACAGTAACTTACAAACACTCAGAAAACTCAAGCTCTACGGAATGGCAGCACATCTGGAAGCCTACCTGGCTATGAGCCCTCACCAAAGACCGGATCAGGACCTCCTGCTGGCCCAGTTAATCCAGGCCGAAGACCTGTATAGAAGCCACCGGAAAACTACACTGTCGATCAAAAATGCGCGGTTCCGCTATCAGGCAAGCATCCAGCAGATCATCTGTTCTACCGACCGGAATCTGAGCAAACAGCAGCTCAATTATTACCTGGACGGCTCCTTTATTGACAGGGCTGAAAACATTATTATTACCGGTGCCACTGGTTGTGGAAAGAGTTATCTGGCTTCTGCTATAGGCCATCATGTGTGTACACTTGGTAAAAAAGTAGCTTACCATTCCCTGCCTAAACTACTCCAGAAACTCAAATCCGACAGAATAGATGGCAGCTTCAGAAAGGAGTTAGAGAAAATCGAAAACAGGCACCTGCTGATCCTGGATGACTGGGGAATAGCGCCTCTGGATATGGCCGCCAGGCTGGCCCTGTTGCAAATTATAGAAGATCGTCAGGGAAGATACTCCACTATTATCACCGCTCAGTTACCCGTAGCAGACTGGCATAATTACATCAACGAATCTACTATCGCGGATGCCATTCTGGACAGAATAATACATCAGGCGCACAGAATAGAATTAACCGGAGAATCTTTGAGAAAAACATTGAAAAATCAAACCCTTTAAATACCTTTGAAACATAAGAAATCCTCTCCACTAACTGGCCCCCTTTGCTCCGGAATCAGTGGCCCCCTTTGGCCGGAATACGCAAATCATGGGTTGCCTGCATCATTTTGGTGCTGAACCTTGTCAAGTTGGCGGGGCAAGGCCCCCTATTGGTTATAGTTTACGCACAGACAGTCGTTGTAAAAGATGAAAACAGGATGAAGAACCTCCCGAATAGCCTAAAATGCGCTGCCTGAATACGTGACTTTTTCAGTAGACCCTAGGCAAACATTATGTTTCATAATTAAATTGTCACAACAGTAGTCTTTCAGTATACGTTTGTAAAATATTGTTAATTTTTACTTTCTCTAATCCCAATTCATGTAAGAAACAGCAAATTAGCAAATAACGTAGCTTGTTAGTTAAATGGTACAAATCGGCACCTTCCGCTATTTGAATATCTGCTGATTTATTATAAAAATGGGAGTAATAGTTTCTCGAATTTGCAGTATAATCTGTGTCAATTTCTCTGATAATTAATATGTCTTTCGAAAAAAAATTCTTTACATTTCTTAAGCGACTTTTCAAGTTCTTCTCCTTTTCTGGTTCCTGATCAAAAAAACGATGATGATATCCCTCCAAAGCCTGAACGACTATCAGAAAATCAATACTTTTAAAATCAGTTTTCTGTTCGATACTGTCAATAAGATGGCGGAGAATGGGCATCATTTTCTTATCGAAAGTGAACCATTTTTTTATAAGCTCTGGGAATATGTCTTTAACATCACTATAAGTAAAAAGGTATTCTCTGATCTTTGGTGATTTACGATCTATCCTCCCTTTACTCATTTGTTTAAAAAACAACTCAATAGTAGTAGGAAATCTCTTCTTATCTTCCAACTCCTGAAAATGCTGATCGCTATAAAGCCGCAATGCCAGGAAATCATTGTGGTTGAATGTTGCCATATTGAGAAACGACTGCAACCGATAGCTTTTATCAAGCAATGTGAGGAAATTACTTGCTTCTGTACTTTTTATCGAAACTATATGTTTTTGCCGGACTACTATTTCTTCTTTATGAATATCGGTACAAGTAGCAAGAGCATTTACTGACAATTCAAAACCATCATTGATAATAAACGATAGATTTTCTTCAGTTTGTGAATACGATAGTGCAAAGCCCCGTGTTGGTTTATTGTCTTTGATAGGAATAGAAAGCCTAACAGGATAGAAGTTCATCCAAGAGGTTAGCGATTCTAATTCGACTTTGATCTCATTGAAAATATTGGCATCTTTGGAAGCAAGGTGAATACCTTTAATACAATAGCGAATTATATAGTGTATTAGTGGGAATGAGCTTAAAAAATTGTAATTTTTGTTCCCATAGCCTAATATCGTTAATGTTATTTTATTGGCATTTTCATCCTCACCGAGAATAATGAGGGGTGGTTCTGTTTCCGAAACAAAATGCTTTGATATAAAGTCCTGATTAGAGTCAAAATCCCCGAATAGTTTTAAATCAGAATCTTCATTTGGTTTGTAATAGAAGATACCGGCAATTCTGTTATCTGGATTTTCTGGCAGCCACCAGTAACCCTCTATCTGGAATTCGATTTTCATAATATCATTTTTTGGAGCACGTCAATTTTACATTTTATCAAACAATTCCTTTTTTACCAACTCATATGCTGTTTCGTGGTCATATATTTCATCAGGACGTATTAACCCAACAATATCGCCCACGAAATACTTGTCCTGTAATTTCAGTTCTGTGTTTTGTATAAATTCTCTTTGTGAAGGCACGTTACCGACACTGAAATCCATATACCGGCGATAACAATGAAGCATTGCTTCAACATCCAGCTTAGCTTTCGTAAATGCCTGATATAAATCATATAGGTCACGCCCTTTACGCCTTTGATATAAAGCCCGGATTTTTGTCCCAAGCAGTTCCTCTACCTTGTAGGTGGTCAAAGAACATTTACCTTCAAACCAATTAGACTGTACACTGAAATTCTTTTGTTCCCATCCCAATTCCGCAAAATGTTCACGGCAGTTTATCTCTATTTTCAAACGCATCGGTACGACCGGAGCAATTTCGGATTCAAAGCGAAATTTCATGGTTGCCATCATATCACCAACTTCCACCCTTGCCTTACCCAAGAATCCTAATACATCCCTAAGTCTGTCCAGTACCTGACCGATAGGTTCGGCTTGCATCTGCACAAGGTCTATGTCTTCGGAATACCGGGGTTGGGGTTGAAGGTATAACTTGTGTAACGCCGTGCCGCCCCGGAAGGCCAGATGCCCTGCCAGGTAGTCATCATTGAAAATTTCTACCAATGTCCGGCAAATCACCAAATCCTGTTCAACCTGTTCATTGGTTTGCCATGAAGCGGTATTGCTCCATGCTATTATATCGCTCTGTGGTATCATTCGTCTATTTCAATTTCTGAGTTCACAATTATTTTCCATCGCTCGTCTGACAAAAAACCAACCCTTGGTGCAGAAGTCTTTAACGGAATCCGGAAAAATTCCAGTCCTGCCTTTTTGCTCACTTCGTAGAGATGTTTACCTATATCTTGTTTTAATATTACATCCAATAAAAATCCCAACCGCTGAATAGCTGTAACAGGGACTTCTTTCAAAAGATGTACAGTTATTTGTTCTGGCTTTATAGCTTCTGCCAGTTCATTCAAAACAGTTGCGGCTCTATTAAGTCCACCAATCCGTTTATCAAATTGTACCAGATCCATTGCTGTTAAAGCAGGGTTGGATATATGGATATAGCCGGTTTCCGTTTTCTTTTTTTCAAGAAACAGAGCGGGAACCTCCTTTTTACTAATATAATTTATTTTGATGCCCTTTTTGCGGGTTGGACGCAACACCGGGAAATCGCTAAATACAAAATATTCCTGTGGCTGCTGATGTGCCGCCCCATGAAACGAGGCAGCATTCAATAAGCCGACATAGTACGGCCTTTCCAAAAATTTCATCAGCCCATCAATGAACATGGAAGGAGGTAAGATGCCCCTCGAAATATATTGAGGGGTAATGATAAGGTAATATCCTTTATGGATGGAGATGATTTTCCCTTTACCTGCAAGCCTTGTCAATTTCAGTTTAATGGCTGCTTCCGTATCATCACGGAAAACATCCCTTACCTCTTTAAGGCTAAAAGAATGCCTCCCCTTTGCTGCAAGGTGTTCTACCCAATCGTTTATTGATAATTGACTTTTCAAAGAGTAAAATTTTGCGAAAGGTATCATTTTATGATAACTTTCGCAAAAAATAACTTTTATATTTGCTCCTAGAATTATATTAATATGTCCTTTTTCAGAACCAGATGATTTAAGTTTCTGTGGCTCTGGATAAAACAAGAGGGCCCCGCATCACTGCGGGGCCCTTGTGACCCTACGGGGAATCGAACCCCGGTTTCATCCGTGAAAGGGACGTGTCCTAACCGCTAGACGATAGGGCCGGCTGGTCCCATAAATCGAAAAATAGCGTTACTTTTCACTTATGTACAAACTCCCTTTCGGAAATCGTGGTGCAAAAGTAGATGCCTTTTGATAAACTTCCAAATGCTGTGTCTAAAAATATAAAATAAAATTTTATCCGTGGAAAGCAGGATGCACGGAGAGTCTTCTATCTTTGCGTTTCATGAATGATTTATTGAAATATTCAGTGGTGGTGCCTGTTTTTAACCGGCCGAATTAGGTGCAGGACCTGCTGGAAAGTTTGGCAACCCAGACCTTTCGCGACTTTGAGGTGGTGATCGTGGAAGACGGCTCTACCGAAACCAGCGAAGCGGTGGTGAAACAGTTTGCCGGCCAGTTGAACATAAGCTATTTCTATAAGGAGAATTCAGGGCCGGGCGACTCCCGGAATTACGGGATGCGGATGGCGCGGGGAAACTATTTCCTGATCCTGGATTCCGACTGTATCCTTCCGCCGGAGTATATGACGGAGGTGGACAAATCCTTAAAGGCCGATTATGCCGACTGCTTTGGCGGCACGGATACCGCGCTCGACAGCTTTACTGATGTGCAGAAGGCCATCAATTTTGCCATGACCTCTGTACTGACCACCGGCGGTGTGCGGGGAGCCTCGGAGAAGCTGGGGAAATTTCAGCCCAGGAGCTTTAATATGGGTATTTCTGAAAGGGCATTTAAAGCCTCCGGCGGGTTTGGAAGAATCCACCCCGGTGAAGACCCTGACCTGACCATACGCCTGTGGAAGCTGGGGTTTGAGACACGTTTATTTAAAAATGTATCGGTTTACCATAAACGGCGGATCGACTGGGAGAAGTTTTACACCCAGGTGAATAAATTCGGGAAAGTGCGGCCTGTACTGGATCGCTGGCACCCTGAATATGCTAAAATTACCTATTTTTTCCCGGCGGCTTTCCTGGTGGGCGGAGTAGTGGCCTGCGTTGCCCTTTTACCGGGCTTTCCTTACTTTTTCCTGCTTTACCTGGGCTATTTCCTGCTCTGCTTCCTGGTGAGCTCGGTGCAGAATAAGAGTATAAAGATCGGGCTGATGTCGCTTCGGGCCGTGATGACCCAGTTTACGGGCTACGGCTCGGGCTTCCTGAAGTCGTTCTGGTGGGTACGGGTAAGGGGGAAGGACCCGGAGCGGGTTTTCCCCCGTTTGTTTTTTTCTCAGCCTTCTGCCAGTGATGCCAGGGTGTCGTGACTGGCCCGCAGAATCTTATTGGCCAGCTTCCGGTCGATCTTCGAAGAAAGAAACAGCGACTCAAACTGGGACGGAGCCAGGTAGACGCCCCGTTGCAGCATACCGTGAAAGTATTTTCCGAAGGTAGCGGTGTCAGTCGTTTTGGCTGTCTGGTAGTTGGTCACCTTTTCCGG
Source organism: uncultured Chitinophagaceae bacterium (assembly GCA_934502905.1). GTDB lineage: Bacteria > Bacteroidota > Bacteroidia > Chitinophagales > Chitinophagaceae > Agriterribacter. The sequence goes on along the minus strand of CAKSVK010000179.1, from coordinate 61 downwards.
GGTAAAAAACAGGCTGTACATGGAGCCTATCTGGTTTACGGTGTAGTGCAGGCCCAGCTCT
>CAKSVK010000178.1 GCA_934502905.1 uncultured Chitinophagaceae bacterium | reverse complement strand
CCTTCAGCCACTCAGGCTCTTCTTTTTTTGCAGAGATATAATGTATTGTTTCTTCGCTCAGTCCCTTTGGTGCTACCTCCATCTCGATGTCCGTAACGAAACCAAACTCATATTCCTTATCACTATATTCCTCCAGTATGTCTGTACTGTTCGCCATAATCAATTAAGTTGAAACGATAATCTGCCGGTTATACAGAGAAGCTCTCCCCACAGCTACAGGTGCGGGTAGCGTTCGGATTATTGAAAGTCAATCCCTTGCCATTTAAGCCCCCGGAATAATCCAGCTCCGTACCATAGAGATACAGCAGGCTCTTCATATCCACTACTATTTTAATCCCCTTATCCTCAAACTCTTCATCCCCCGCCTTTTTCTCATTGTCAAAACTCAGCTTGTACTCCAGACCGGAGCATCCGCCCCCCTTTACGCCTACCCTTACAAAGGTACCTTCTCCCTTACTCTCCTGAGCCAGCAGATTCGTAATATACTCCTTTGCTGATGCCGACACGGTTATCATATAATGATCTTTTTTAACTATTTGCAAAATTACGTTTTTTGATGATAGGAAAGTTGCACAATGCGGAAAAGCCTGAAATAAAAGATTTACAAACAAGGTCGCCTCCGGGAATTTCCATATAATGATTCCAAATAACTTAAATATTAAAAAATTAATAAATTTAATTAAAGCCAAGATCATCTATCCTGCATCTCAGGCAGCGTCCGGTCCTTTCATTACCCCGGAGGTTCCCGAAAAACAACCGCATCCTTAAATTTGAGTATAGACCGAAAATGTATTATTATTGCCTTTTTAACTAATATATTAGAATTCCATTGAATGCATCTTTTCAAATACAGCCTGTTCAGGATCAGCCGATAGATACCGCGAAGGCGATATTATTACTGGAAGTTTCGCCGGACTATTTGCTCGCAGGTATTGTGGATGATGACAATAAATTTGCATCGCTGGAGTATTTCAGGCTGGAGCAGCACGACCCTGTGAACAGCTTTAAGTCAGTTATCATCAGTCATGAGTGGTTTTCAAGACCCTATCATGCAGTAAAGGTTATTTATAATTTTCCGGACAGCTTACTGGTTCCTTTGTCACTATATGATCAGGGCAACGCAAAAGCCTCGCTGGACCTGGTTTTTGGAGATGCCGGCCAGGGGAATACTTTTTCGGATCACCTGCCTGGCTGGGATGCCTGCAATATATACAGGGTTCCTGAAACCTACATTACTGCCATAAACGCCCGTTTTAAGCAAGCTGAATCGCTTCATCTGTTTACGGTGGTATTAAAAAAGCTGCAACAGGAAAACAGCGATCTGGCAGGAGACAACCTGTTCCTGGTTTTTAACGAACGAAAGCTGTTTGTAACCTTCGTGAAGGACAACCGGCTGATGCTGGTACAGACTTACGGATACGAAACTGCCGAGGACGTAAGTTACATACTGCTGAATGTGTGCAAACAATTTGACCTGGATTGTGAAACTGTCAGCATACATATATCGGGGCTGCTGGATGACCAGTCTTCCGTATATGGTGAAATGAGAAAGTATTTTTTACACGTGCTGCTCGATAAACGCCCCGATGCCCTGAAATATGCAGATACTTTTGATGAGTATCCGGCGCATTTTTTTAACAGCATTTATTGGTCAGCGTTATGCGTATAATCGGGGGCAGCGCCGGCGGAAGACGTTTTACACCTCCCGGCAATATGCCACACACACGCCCCACCACCGATGTGGCAAAAGAAGGGTTGTTCAACGTTATTGAAAACAACCTGGAAATAGATTCGCTGAAAGTGCTGGATCTCTTCGGCGGGACCGGTAGCATCAGCTATGAGCTGGCCTCCCGGGGCTGCAGCGATATCACTACGGTAGAAAAGGATCAGAAAATGTTTTCCTTTATCAGCAGCAACGCCCGCAGCCTGGGCTTTAACCAGATACGGGCAGTAAAAATGGATGTATTCCAGTATATACACCAGTGTAAGGATCAATATAGTTTTATCTTTGCCGGACCACCGTATGCACTGGCGGCTATTGATGAGCTGCCCGTGGAAATATTTAAATACCAGTTGCTCCTGCCAAATGGATGGTTTATCCTGGAACATACCCCCAGAAATGATTATACCAGCTTTCCCTATTACCGGACGACCCGAAAATATGGTACAACCCTTTTTTCTATTTTTATAAACAGCATACCCGGTGAGCAATAGCAATTATGACGAAAAAAGAACTCAGAAAATTATATAAAGAGAAAAAAAGGGAACTTGGAGATAGTGCCATAGAAAAGCTACAGGATCTTGTATTGATCCATTTTCAAAAACTACCGCTACCTTTTATAAACTGCGTAAGCACTTATTTGCCTGTACATACGCTTCGTGAGGTAAATACTTACCCGGTTATAGATTACCTGGATTTTCGCAACCCGGGGTTGACCGTGGTTATTCCTAAAACGGATAAAGCCAACTGCAGCATGCGGCATTATGTATATAACGAAGAAACCATACTCCGGGAAGATGAATATCATATCATGGAGCCCGTTGGCGGTCAACCCGTTGAACCTTCTGCCATTGACTTGGTTTTGGTTCCATTGCTGGCATTCGATGAAAAAGGAAACCGTGTAGGATATGGGAAAGGGTTTTACGACCGCTTCCTGGCAACATGCCGGCCAGACGTTATAAAAGTCGGATTATCTTTTTTTAGCGCAGAAGTTGAAATAGAAGATACTGATGATTTTGACATATCTTTAAACTATTGTGTAACGCCGCATCAGGTTTATGAATTCTAGTTCAGTGTGGATCCGTATAATAAGACTGCTGCTTTTTCCTTTTGCTGTGCTGTATGGAATAGTGGTAAAACTCCGGAATTATCTGTATAATAAGGATATTATTAAATCAGCCACCTTTAATTTCCCGGTCATTTGCATAGGGAACCTCACTGTTGGTGGTACCGGGAAATCGCCCATGGTAGAGTATATCCTCAGGAATTTTAGCAATAGGTATAAAATAGCAACGCTCAGCCGGGGATACAAACGGAAAACGAGGGGATATGCGCTGGCAAACGAAAAAACCACGGCTATCGATATCGGCGATGAGCCTATGCAGTTTCACACCAAATTTCCTGGAGTATATGTAGCTGTGGGAGAGGAACGCGCTACTGCCATCCCGTTGCTGCTGTTTGAAAAACCAGATACCGATGTCATTATACTGGACGATGCGATGCAGCACCGCCAGGTGAATGCGGGATTAACGATCATGCTGACCGATCGTAATAACCTGTTCACCAAGGATTATTTCCTGCCGACCGGCGACTTGCGGGATGCCCGGATGAGCTACCGCAGGGCCAATATCCTGGTGGTTACCAAATGCACCCCGGATATGCAGGAAGATGAAAGGAAAACGCTCACAAAAGAAATAAAGCCGCTGACAAGCCAGCACCTGTTTTTTGCATCTATCAAATACGGGGTGCCTTATCATATCCTGGACAGATCGCAGCGTACTATTTCAAAAAACAGCGCTGTGCTGCTGGTATGCGGAATTGCCAAACCAAAACAACTCACCCGCTATGTAGAAAATATTTCAGCACGCACAGAGGTAATGTATTACCGGGATCATTACATTTTCTGGATAGACGATCTGAAAAAGATCATCCAGCGTTTTGAAAAAATGGAAGGAGAAAATAAAATGATACTGGTAACGGAAAAAGATGCCGTCCGGCTGTTGAAATTTCACGAGCATCTTGCCAACCTGCCGGTATATGTACTTCCGATAGAAACGGATTTTTTATTTAACCAGGGAAACGAATTTAATACCCTGATCGAAAACTTTATTAACGAATTTAAGAACTGATCATAACAATATATGAAGAAGAAAAACCGAAAAACACATAAATCCAAAACCCAGACGGTAGAAGGTATACTGGACGTTACCAGGGCGGGTATAGGATATGTAATAGTAGAAAATCAGCAAAACGATATTTTTATACGTCCGCAGCATTTCAATCGTGCATTGAACGGGGACAGGGTGAGCGTAAAAGTTACAAGGCACAATCCCCGCACGAACAAAATGGAAGGTGAAATTGTAGATGTGATAGAACGAAAGCAAACGGAGTTCATAGGCAGGCTGGAGCTGAATGAAAGCTTTGGGTTTTTCATTCCGGATAAATCGAAAGGAATTCCGGATATGTATATTCCTTCCGAAAAAGTGAACGGTGCCCAAAACGGAGACCGGGTGGTGGTAAAGCTCACCGGGTGGGAAAGGAAAGACAGGAGCCCGAACGGAGAAGTGGTGAGCATATTAAACGCTTCTGACGAAAACGATATGGCCATGAAGGATATCCTGCTGGATGCAGGATTCTCACTGGAGTTTGATGAAGACGCGTTGGAACAGGCGGCACGTATGCCGGATATCATAAGCGCCATGGAGATCAGCCGCCGGAAAGATATGCGGGATGTGCTTACCTTCACTATTGACCCTGTTGATGCAAAGGATTTTGATGACGCCATTAGTATCAGGACCATAAAAAACGGGGTGTTCGAAATAGGTGTGCACATTGCAGACGTAAGTCATTATGTGGAAACCGATACCGTACTGGATACGAACGCTTACGAAAGAGCCACCTCGGTATACCTGCCCGACAGGGTTTTACCTATGTTACCCGAGCATATATCCAACGTCCTGTGTTCTTTGCGACCCAACGAAGACAAGCTCACGTTCTCTGCCATCTTTGAAATAAATGCCAGGGGCGATATTAAAAATACCTGGCTGGGACGCACCGTGATACATTCCAATCACCGGTATACTTACGAAGATGCCCAGGAAATAATTGAAGCCGGTAAGGGAACCTATGCCAACGAGGTACTGCTGTTAAATGAGCTGGCGCAAAAATTCAGGAAGAAAAGGTTTGAGAAAGGCGCTATCAATTTTTCCTCACAGGAAGTAAGGTTTAAGCTGGATGAGCATGGAAAGCCCGTAGGTATTGTGGTGAAGGAAAGTAAGGAATCGCACCAACTGATCGAAGAGTTTATGCTGCTGGCAAATAAAGCCGTAGCCGAATATGTCAGCAAGATAAAAATTGACAAGCACCCACTCCCCTTTCCCTATCGCGTGCACGACAAACCCGACGAGGAAAAGCTATTGCCGTTTATCGCTTTCGCAAAAAAGTTTGGACATAAGTTCGATATTAAAACCCCCGAGGGAATTGCCAGGTCCTTTAACGATATGCTGGCGGCAGTGCAGGGGAAGCCGGAGCAGCATGTATTGGAACAACTGGGTATCCGTACCATGGCCAAAGCATTGTACACCGAAGACAACATTGGGCACTATGGTCTTGGGTTTGCCAACTACTGTCATTTCACGTCCCCCATTCGTCGCTATCCTGATGTGATGGTGCACCGCATTTTACAACAGGTGCTGGATGGCAATCCCAAACCGGACAAAAAAATGAATGAGAAATGTTTTCATTGCAGCGAAAGAGAACGGGCCGCCATGGAAGCAGAGAGAGCTGCTAACAAGTACAAGCAGGTGGAATATATGCAGGATTTCCTGGGTGAAGAATTTGAAGGAGTGATCAGCGGCGTCGCTGCTTTTGGCTTTTGGGTAGAAACCATTGCTCACAAATGCGAAGGGTTGGTAAGCATCAACAGCCTGATTGACTATGACGATTTCCGGCTGGTGGAGGAAGAATATTGCCTGGCGGGCAGGAGAAGCGGCAGGAAATTCAGGATGGGAGATAAAATATGGATAAAGGTAATAGCTGCCAACCTGGGCAAAAGGCAACTCGACTATGAGTGGGTGATGCAGGAGGACGAACAGCCTGAAAAAAATGGAAAGAAAAACAAGCCTAAAAAGAAAAAGTAACTCTTCCTATGCATTCATTTGAATCTCTGGCTACTAAGTTTATTCAAAGGTTTGGCAGGAAACATTTTCCTGATTCGCTTCCATCTTTATACGACCCGGCGGAGTATTTCCTATCGATCGGAGGTAAAAGGGTACGCCCGGTTATGTGCCTGATGGGAAATGAATTGTTCAACGACATCCTTGAAGATGCCTGGCATGCTGCAGAAGCTGTGGAGCTCTTTCATAACTTTACATTGGTGCACGATGACATCATGGATAATGCACCGTTGAGAAGGGGTATGCAAACCGTTCATACAAAATATGGCACGCCTACCGCCCTGCTGGCAGGTGATGTGATGCTGGTTTCTGCATATGACGCACTTAATACCATCACCTCGCCACGCCTGCATGCTGTGGTCGGGATATTTAACAGAACCGCCCGGGAAGTATGTGAGGGGCAGCAACTGGATATGGATTTCGAAAAAGCAGCCACAGTTCCCCTGGAAGAATACATACATATGATCACGCTCAAGACCTCCGTATTGCTGGCCGGCAGCTTACAGATCGGGGGCATACTCAACAATGCATCGGAGGAAGACCAGCATCACCTCTATGCGTTTGGGAAAAACCTGGGGATCGCGTTCCAGGTGCAGGATGACTACCTCGATGCTTTTGGCGATCCGGATAAATTTGGCAAGCAACCGGGAGGTGATATCCGGGCAAACAAAAAAACATTCCTGCTCATCCATGCATTAGCAACGGCTGCACCTTCCACCAGGCAACAGCTGCAACAGCAACTTGAGAGCAATGCGCCGGACAAAGTAGAAAAAGTGCTGGAAATATTCCGGGAGACCAGGGCAGACGAATGGGCCAAATCCCTGAAGGAACATTACTTTAATATATCTCTTCAACATCTTGCCAAGATAACGGTGGATAACAAACGAAAAGAACCCTTGCTGGCACTGGCTCAATTTTTAATTCAGCGGGAATATTAGGACATTTTCATCAGTGTGCTTGCTATAGGTCATAACGCCAGGAATTAAGTCACTTTGCCGAGCTGATTTAAAAGGTGTAACAGGGATCACCATCCGAAGTTTTCAACTTCGGATAGCTTATGATCTTCACAAAAAAATATATACAATACAGATCACTTACAAAGGTTTTCAACTTTTTCAAAAGTTGAAAACATCCTTTCTAGACTATTTATCCCCTTCCGCAATCCAGCTTAAAAAAAGCTTGATGCTGAATACACTTTATCTTCCTTTTTATTCCTGACCGAATAAGTAAATCCTTTCTGCAATGCATAGGCACCAAACTGTCCTTTTTTATTCAGCGCCAAAAATCCAACCTGTATAGCTT
>CAKSVK010000177.1 GCA_934502905.1 uncultured Chitinophagaceae bacterium | reverse complement strand
GTAATGTATTATAAATTAATTGTATTGCTCGAGACTGGAAAAGAAGAAACTTCCTTCGATCAGCGCGTTGGCATCGCTGTCGCTTCCATGCACGGCGTTCCTGCCTACGTCTTCCGCAAAATCTTTGCGGATGGTGCCGGCTTCGGCTTTGGCGGGGTCGGTGGCGCCTATCAGCTTCCTGAAGTTCTCCACTGCATTATCTTTTTCCAGGATCGCCGCGATGATTGGTCCGCTGCTCATAAAATCTACCAGTTCACCAAAAAACGGGCGTTCTTTATGGATAGCATAAAATTCACCTGCTTTTTCAGGACTTAATGCGGTTAATTTCAGGGCCACGATCTTAAACCCGTTTTTAATGATTCTGTCAAGGATAGCACCGGCATGTCCGTTTCCAAATGCATCCGGTTTTATCATGGTAAATGTTCTGTTACTCATTTCGTTTCAAATTTGGTCGGCAAAGGTAAGCGCAGAATTCTAATTTTTGAATTGGCAAATGCTTTAGTTTTAGCATATATGTTAAAAAAGATTTGATCAAATGCTGATTAAGACTGATTTTTGCGCCTCATTATGAAACCCATTCAAGAAATCTACACGTTACTTGATAAGCCCCGTACCATAGTAATAACAATGCATCAAAAACCGGATCCCGATGCCATGGGGTCTTCTCTTGCTTTGGCGGGTGTGCTTAAAAAACTGGGGCATAAGATTTTTGTAATTTCTCCTACTAATTGGCCGGAATTTTTGAAATGGATGCCCGGCGCCCGGCAGGTTATAGATTATGAGGCTTCCACGGAAAAAGCCATGCTTGCGCTGAATGAAGCGGAATGGATCTTTTGCCTGGACTTCAATGCCCTGCATCGCACAAAACATATGGCGGCAGTCCTGGCGGCTTCAAAAGCAGTTAAAATACTGATAGACCATCACCAGCAGCCGGAAACCACGGCTTTCGCTTACGGTGCCAGCGACACGTCCAAAAGCTCTACATCGGAAATGATCTACGACCTGATCGTTGCAGCCGGTTGGGGTAATTTGATAGATGCAGATATTGCAGCCTGCCTGTATGCGGGTATTATCGGAGACACGGGTTCTTTCAGGTTCCCGGCTACTTCGGCGGCTGTGCACAAAATGGTGGCGGTGCTGAAAGATGCAGGGCTCAACCATACCAAAGTGCATGAAAACCTGTATGATAATTTCCTGGAAGACCGGTTACGGTTTATCGGGCATGTGTTGCTGCACAGGATGGAGGTTTTTTATGAATACAATACAGCTTTGATCGCCATTACCAAACACGATCTCTTAAAATACAATATAAGAACCGGCGATACGGAAGGACTGGTAAATTATCCGCTCACCATCCAGGGAATAAAGCTGGCGGCCTTGGTAATAGACCGGGATGAAGAAAGGAAATGGTCGTTCAGAAGTAAAGGCAGCTTTGATGTAAACACCTTTGCCCGAAAATATTTTAATGGTGGCGGGCATTTTAATGCTTCCGGAGGCAGAAGCTCTGTGTCGCTGCCGGAAGCGGTGGCGCAGTTTAAAGCCGCCATGAAGGAAAATGAAACACAATTACAATAACATATCATGAAAAAAACAATCGGCTTAGTTGCCATCGTATTTCTATCGGGGTTGTATTCCTGCGGGGATAGTGCGTATACCAGGACCAAATCGGGAATGGAATATAAAATCATCAGTGCGGGAGGCAAGGATAGCGTGGCGCAATACGGAGATGTAATGAAGATACATATAACCAGGAAATACAAAGATTCTGTCAGCCAGCAGACTTACGATAAAATGCCTATTTACCAGGCCCTGGATAGCGTTCAGTTGAACGAATATTTTGAAATATTTTCCAAATTAAAGAAAGGAGATAGCGCCGTAGCCAGGATATTAACGGATAGTGTATTTAAAGAAGGGATGGGCATGATGCCGAAGGAATTCAGGAAAGGAGAGTATTTTGTTACCACTATCAAGCTGATGGATATCTTCAAACCCGAAGCCGTGCAGGCGGACTATGCCGCAGAGATAAAAAGACTGCAGGAAGCAGATTCTATCCAGGCGATCACCCAGAAAGTGGTAGATGACAAAGCGCTGAACGATTATTTTGCAAAGAATAATATCAAGCCTGAAAAAACAGAAAAAGGCACTTATTATGAAATTATAAAAGCAGGAGGAGAGCCTGCCAAAGAAGGGCAGATCATATCTGTGAAATATACAGGTAAGCTGCTGGACGGCACTACCTTCGACAGCAATGTTGATTCCTCTTTTAACCATACAGAACCTTTTGACCTTACTATAGGCGGGGGCGGAGCCATTCCTGGATTTGATGATGGTTTGCAGAAATTTGGAAAAGGAGCGATAGGACGATTGTTTATACCATCTGTACTGGCTTATGGTGCCCGCGGGCAGAATGCTATCAAGCCTAACAGCAACCTTGTTTTTGATATAGAAGTATTGGACGTGAGAGATTCGCCGCATGCGCAAGCGCCGGCGGTTAATCCTGCCGCTCCAAAATAAATCATTGCCGAGATATAAAAAGCCGCCTTCAGCCTGCTGGGGCGGTTTTTTTATTGCCTCATTCAATGAAGCATATATGAATGCCTCCCCTGGTGTCTTGCAGCTTGTTTTACTTTTTTATCACAAGGGCATAAAGACATACAGCTTTACGAAGGAGTATGGTGGTAGTTTCCCGGGCATTTCCGGCGGCTTCGTGGTTCATGCTTTTTCACTGGTTGCCCTTAATGCCGCTGTTTCTGGAACGCGGCAAGCACCTTCCTGCCCCGGCTTTTAAAAGCCGCCGTTTGATGCGGCATCTGCTCTTCAATCAAAATAGAAAGCTCGGGAATGATTTCCGGGTATTGCCCGGCAAGGCGCTGGAGAATTGTAAGAGAAAAAGCTTTTACCGCCACCGCTTCAGCCGGGTCTGCTATATAGTCAAAACAGATATTCATCACTTCACCCTGCAATGTTTCGGGTATTTCAATATGTTGCAATAGCCTGACCGTATTACGTTTTACCGCGTTATGCAGGTCTTTCTTCTTCAGGTTGAGCACTATTTTCTTTAAATGTTTTTTTATCAGCTCCGGATGCCGGATCACGCTTATACTCAACGCCCAGGCAGCCCGCTGTACCACCCGGTATTCATCCTGAAGAAAAATTTTGACAAGCTCTTCAAATCTTTGCGGGTCGTTCCCGATATAAGCGACGATCCTGTCGGTCTGGCTTTTGGAATGTTCCGCTATAAGACTTTCACGAATATGCATAACTGTGTCAATTTACGAAAACGTTTGTTTGAATTAAGAATAATAAGCACGGGAAATGAACGGGCTTTTTATTATTCTTTTATCTTTAACCTATATTTATTGGATATGGAGGTACGAAAAATCCTGGAGATATACGGAATGAATGATCCTGCCTTGACGGTAGCATCCTTTGGCAGCGGACTTATCAATAATACATGGAAGGTAGACAACGGGGGAGAGGCCTATATCCTGCAAAGGGTCAATGACAATGTGTTTAAGGTGCCGGAGGATATTGCCCATAATACCAGGAGGATCGGGAACTATCTTGGGGAACGTTATCCCGGTTATCTTTTTGTGCGTTCGCTTCTTACGCAATATAAAACAGATCTGCATTTTGTAGAAGGAAGCGGGTATTTCCGGCTGGTGCCCTTTATAAAAAACTCCCATACGGTAGACGTGGTACAGACCCCTTTGCAGGCGTTTGAAGCAGCCAAGCAGTTCGGCAAATTCACGTATCTGCTGAGAGACTTTCCGGTAAATGAACTCAGGGTGACCATCCCCGATTTTCATAACCTTACATTGCGGTATGCGCAGTTTTTGCAGGCATTGCAGAATGGCAACCCGGAAAGAATAACAGAAGCGGCCTGTGAAATAGCGTGGCTGAAGGAAAAGGATTTTATAGTACAACGTTTTGATGCGATGAAGGCGAATCCCGCCTTTAAGCAAAGGGTAACGCATCACGATACGAAGATCAGTAATGTACTGTTTAATAATGAGGGCAAGGGCTTATGTGTGATAGACCTGGATACCGTTATGCCCGGATATTTTATCAGCGATGTGGGGGACATGATGCGTACCTGCCTGTCTCCTGTAAGTGAAGAGGAAAAGGACTTTTCACTGATACAGATACGTGATAACTATTTTGTTGCCATTGTAAAAGGATACCTGGAAGGCATGAACGGCGAGCTGAGCGAACCAGAGATGGAAAGCTTTTTTGATGCCGGCTGTTACCTGATGTATATGCAGGCGCTCCGCTTCCTCAGCGATCACCTGAATAATGATACTTACTATGGCGCCCGTTATGAGGGGCATAATTATATGCGCGCCTGTAACCAGATAAAGCTGCTGGAAAAAATGCTGGAGAAGGAAGCCTACTTCAGAACGATCCGTTGATGCGGCATGCTAATGTGAGCATCCGCAGCCACTGCCGCAACTTCCGTCGTTATGTGCATGTGCATGTTGATGGGAGAACTCTTCCGCAGTAGCTTCCCTGACGCTCCTGATGGTCACTGAAAAATGAAGGGTTCTGCCCGCCAGCGGATGATTACCATCCAGGACAATTCTTTCACCGTCAATATCAGTAACGATCAGCTCCTGGCCGTCAGATGACTGTACCATTGCGCCCAGCTCCAGGTTACCGACCCCTTCAGGGAACTGCTCTCTGTTCACTTCCACCACCAATTCGGGATTAAATTCGCCGTATGCCTGATCTGCCGTCAATGTCACTTTCTTCTCATCGTCCTTTTTAAGGCCGTTCAGCTCTGCTTCCAGCGTTTGTAAAATATTCCCGTGCCCGTGGAGGTACTCCAACGGCTCAAAATCCAGGTTGCTGTCCACTACATTTCCGGTATCATCAATGGCGCTGTAAGAGATGCTGACTACTTTATTTTTTTCAACTACCATACTACTATTTTAGTAAAGATACTACTTCGTTACCGGCCGTCGGCAGCCGTTTCGTTAAAACCATATTTCCTGGAAAGCCAGCTCTTGCCGGCAGGGATAATCCAGTTGTCCTCGAGGTTCTTTTTAGTAAGCACCGTATTGTTAAAATAAGGGGTGTCTGCCAGGATAAAACCGTTTTCAATGCTGTATTCCAGTTGATTCATGGGCAATACCTCAATCTTGTCTTTTACCACAAATGCCAGCAATTGCCTGTCAAATAAACTGATATTGAATTTTTGCTCTATTCCTTTTACCACTCTTACCGAGCTATCGGTACTGCACCCGCTTACTTCCGTCCGGCTTTCATCCGCCATCACCACAATGAACTGTCCAAAGAACACAGTGGCAAATCCTTTAACGGGAATGCCGTGTGCGTTCCAGTCTGCCGTGAAGTCATTGAGGGTTTTTTCCACTTCCAGCACTTCTCCCAGGGCAAATCTCCGGTTACTCTGGTATATCCACACCCTTGAATCAGGAGCGAAGTCCTCGGGCAATAAATTTTTGTATTCCAGGTTCATAATTGCGAAGTTACAGATAAATGACTATTCCATAGAAGCGGCTACCAGTTCTGCAATATCCAGCACTTTCACCGTATCTTCTTTTTCCCGGCTCTTTATGCCGTCTGTCAGCATGGTATTGCAAAAGGGACAGGCAGATGCGATCACATCAGGTGTTGTTTCCAGGGCTTCGTTGGCCCGCTCCTGGTTAACGCGTATGTTTCCTTTTTCTTCTTCCTTGAACATCTGTGCGCCTCCGGCGCCACAACACAGTCCCTTGCTCCGGCACCTTTTCATTTCTACCAGCTCGGCATCCATTGCTTCCAGCACCTGCCTCGGCGCTTCATAAATATTGTTAGCGCGCCCCAGGTAACAACTGTCGTGATAGGTAATGCGTTTGCCTTTGTAATCCCCGGATTCCTTCATTTTGATCTTTCCTTCATTTATCAGTTGCTGCAGGTAAACGGCATGGTGAATCACTTCATAATTTCCCCCCAGAGCGGGGTATTCATTCTTGAAAATATTGAAGCAATGAGGACAGGTCGTCACTATTTTCCTGATACCGTAATTATTCAGTAACTGGATGTTGTTGTATGCCATCATCTGGAAAAGAAATTCATTACCGGCACGCCGTGCGGGATCGCCGGTACACATTTCTTCCTTTCCCAGGATAGCGTATTTGATAGACAGCCTGTTCAATATGGTAGCAAATGCTTTTGTTATCTTCTGGGCCCTCAGGTCAAAACTACCGGCGCATCCCACCCAAAATAAGATCTCAGGGGATTCGCCTTCCATGAACAGTTGCGACATTGTGGGAACATGCATGGGCAAAAATTTAGATCAAAACTAATTTAAAATTGGCAATCAAAGGGTTAGCCAGATCATAACGCCGAAACAATCCTTTTTGTATGACTGAGGCAGAATTTCTGATTTTTGATGTATGCTTTAATTCCCATCTTAAAATCCCCCAATCAGCAATATTGCTGATGTATGATCTCTACTTTAATTCTCTCTCCAAATCTCAAAATCGACAATCACCAATAGCAATCTGCAAACCGTGTTAATATTTTGTTGCGGCTGGTCAATTCTATGTAGGGTTTAATATCTTTGAAAAGCCTGACCTCATTAAATACCCATTATATGAAATTTACTTTTACCCTGGTTGCATTTATATTATTCAACCCTGCTTTTTCACAGCAACTTGTTCCTGTAGATGAGGGGTCCGAGGTAGGATTTGTTATAAAGAACTTCGGCGTGAATGTAAACGGAACATTTTCCGGACTGGAAGGGGAGATTGAATTTGATGGAGAGAACCCTGCTGCGGCTGTATTTAAGGTATCTGTTAAAGCCAACACGGTTAATACCGGCATTAAACGCAGGGATAATCATCTTAACCAGGAAGAATATCTTGATGCCGAAAAGTTTCCTTTGCTGCAGTTTGCATCAGATAAAATAACCGCCAGCACCGATAAAGATTATTGGTTCATATTTGGCAAGCTGACCATAAAAGGCATCACCAGGGAAATCTCTTTTCCCTTCAAAGCCATAAAGCAGGAGCCTGGTTATTTTTTTGAAGGTTCTTTTTCGGTCAACCGCAGGGATTTTAATGTCGGGGGCAGCAGCCTCACTATGGCGGATGAGTTAACGGTGAACCTGAAGATAAAAGCAAAATAGTACCGATCGTTTCACCTGACAATTCTCATTGAGCTTAATGACAGGCATTAGTCTTTATTTATTAGGAAGAACTACTTTAGCAGTATAATTCAATACATTGTTATGATAGGAAAACTAAATCAGGAGCAAATAGAAGAATTACTGGCTTCGGAGCAGCTGGCAAGATTAGGTTGTGCACACAATGGTAAGGTATACAT
>CAKSVK010000176.1 GCA_934502905.1 uncultured Chitinophagaceae bacterium | reverse complement strand
TTTTAACTGACGACATCCCTATAACTAAACCAGTCTATGACCTTACACCTAAGGGCATTGTTATGCCTTATTGCTATCATTGCTGCACCACCGTTGCTCAGCCAGGAGCTGTTGCCGGTCGATTCCCTGGTGCAGGTTCCCAAAGGACTGGAGACTTCGATCCATCAAAACATCGGTTCCCTCGATAAAAAGCTCACCCGTCAATCAGAAAAATATCTCAGAGACTTTGCGAAGCAGGAAGAAAAGCTGCTGAAGGCTTTATCCAAAACAGATTCAGGCGCCGCGGCTGTTATGCTGCAGTCCGGAAAGGCAACCTATGAAAGGCTCTCCAAAGGCTTGTTGGAAGCAGACACCCAAACAGAAAAGCTGCTTTCCGGGGAGTATATCGCCTCCCTCGATTCCCTGCAGGGAATGCTGGGTTTCCTGAAAGACGCAAAGAACCTGGTCTCCCGATCAAAAGACATCCAACAACAGTTAGGCAGCAGCCTGCAACAGGTCAACAAGCTGCAGCACAAGTTATCTGAAGCCTCCAATATTCAACAGGTAATTCATCAAAGGCAGGCAGCTTTAAAAGAGCTGCTCGGCAGCTATACCAACCTGCCGAAAGATGTCAGCAAATACTTCGGTAAGTACCAACAGCAGGCATTTTACTATGGTCAGCAGGTGCGGGAATATAAGGAAGCGCTCAACGATCCGGACAAGCTGGTGAGAAAAGCGCTGGAAGTATTACGGGCCGTCCCCGCTTTTCAATCCTTCATGCAAAAGAATTCACTTTTGGCTTCCCTGTTCCCCACACCGGAGAACTATGGTACCCCGCAGGCGCTGGCGGGTTTGCAAACAAGGGCGGATGTGCAGCAGGGGCTGCTGCAGCGCCTGCCGGCAGGAGGAACAGGCAGTAATGATCCTACCCAATACCTGCAACAGCAGATGTTGCAGGCACAGGGCGAGCTGGACAAGCTGAAAGACCAGCTGGACAAGCTGGGGATCAAAGGAGGCGGCAGCAGTGATATGCCGATGCCCGACTTCAAACCGAATCATCAAAAGACAAAATCCTTTCTGCAACGCCTGGACTTTACCAGCAATTTCCAGACGCAACGCTCAAACCAGTATTACCCGGTCCGCACGGATATTTCCATCAACATCGGTTACAAATTCTCCGACAAGGCAGTGGCAGGCATCGGGCTGGCAGGCAGGATGGGTTGGGGCGACAGCTGGCAGAAGATCCGGCTGAGCAACCAGGGCGGTGGCTTTCGCTCCTATTTTGATTGGAAAGCGCCTGATCTTTTTAAAACCGGGAGCCGCTTTATGTCCAGCCTGTGGTTTACTGCAGGAGCCGAGTTGAATTACAACCGCCCCATTGCGAGCCTTACCGTATTCAAGAATTATAACCACTGGAGCAAGAGCGCCCTGGCAGGGCTGACGAAAAAGTTCAGCATGAGCTCACCTGTGAAGAAGGGACGCAAGGTGGAGGGTAATATGCAATTACTCTATGATTTTTTATATAAGCAACAAATACCGCGTACACCTGCGCTGGTGTGGCGGGTGGGGTATGGGTTGTGAGGGGAAGGTGGATGATTTATTGGTAAGATGAAGAATAATAATTGATAACTATGAGCATTATTTCAAGAATTGCAAAATTATTTCTGCTGTTATGGACAAGCTGCTTCTTCGTTAAACAAAGCCTTGCTCAAGTGAGACTTCAAACAGGCGCTCCGGAAATAAACATTCCTTTGTATACATACAGTGATAGTAAAAACAGCCTGTCGGCTTCGGTAAGCCTTATGTATATTGGTGGAAACGGTATAAAAGTTAATGACGTAGCAACAAGTGTAGGCACAGGTTGGGCACTTTCTGTTGGTGGCGTAATAACCCGTATTCAAAATGGAGAGCCTGATGATCAGAAATTTGTTGATTTAAATACAACTTTTAGTCTCCCTGATAGAACAGACGTGCCGGTTTATGATGCGGTGCCATTTAACGTATACATAAATCAATATTATCCTAATGGCTATTTATATACAAATGTATCTCCACAAACATCTGTTACAGATAAAGTAGCTTACCATCCCATGTTTCCTGATAATATCGTCCCATATAGGTATAAACCAAATTCTGAGGACAGGGAACAGGATGTCTTTGTTTTTCATTTTGGAGGGCGGACTGGCAAATTCATGATCGGTAAAGACAAATCAATCTTATTGATTGAGGATAGTAAGTTGAAGATCGAATTTAACGAGCTTGATATGACGAATCAAAAAATTAGGACCAGAATCAGTAAGTTCAAAATTACTGACGAAAATGGCATAGAATATATTTTCGACGAAAAGGAAATTAATGAAAATTTAATTTCTGAATATAATATAGAGATAGACGCTTATAGCGCAGGTGTAATGACGACGTTTGTAGAAAATCAGCCGACGAAAGTGATAAGTAAATGGTTTCTTTCTGAAATCAAAAATCCATTGACCAATAAAAAAATCGTATTTAACTATACTTCTCATGAAGTTGATTTTTTTGGGGAAAAAATAGCTACAGAGCAAAAACCTCCGGGCGGAACGGCACAATATACCCAAACGGTTCAGAGGACTAAAGCCGTCGTAAAGAAAATAAACTTTATAGTTACACCGGATAATCAAAAGGTGCAATTCAACTATTCAGGTACAGAAAGGGTCGACCATAAAGATGATTACCCTTTAGAAAATATCTCTATTTATCAAAATGAGTTGTTTAAATACCGATATAATTTGGAGTACGGATATTTTTTTAAGAAAGAAATCAAGCCTGTCACTTATTCCTTTTTGCAGCAGGAAAAGAGATATGCAAGGCTATGCCTTAAATCTATTGCCAGAGTGGACAAATATGGATTGAATCTTTCTCCTCATGTTTTTGAATATCACTTTATAAACCCATATTACGACGAAGGTGATCAATATTATCAAAGGGGTGTACCCGCAAGGTTTACATATTCTGCTGATTTTTTAGGATATTCCAACGAAGCCTTTTACATGGAAGATGAAAATGGAACCTGGCAAAATGCCAAGATGAATTTTCTAGGCTCAGGGTTTGCCATGCTGGGAATGATAAAGAGAATTTATTATCCTGAAGGGGGCTTTTTGGAGTATCATTATTCGAATAATATAGCAGAAAATGCTCCTTTTACCGGTACTCAAAGGTTAGCCGGGGGGGTAAAGGTAGAAAAAACAATTCTTTACGATGGTATTTCCCATGATAACGATATCATAAAGGAATATCGATATGTACTGGAGAACGGCAAATCTTCCTTTTGGGGATTTGAATCCGCTATTTCGGCGCATACAAAAGATATAAGAGTTTGGAAAGGTGCAGGACAAAGGCCTGGCAAACTTTCAACAGAGAGTTACATTTTATATAAAGCTGATTTTGGAAAAGCAATCGGACAATTGGGAATTACTTATATCTCGACCGGTGGACTAGATCCTTATTCCATCATTATAATGTTTTTTGTCTCAATTTTAATTGAATTTTTCGCAGAAGATTATAAAGATTATACGTACCAGGTCTGGTCCAACGTAAATATGATACAACGAAACCCTTTACCTTTTCAGTACGAACGGGTTGAAGTGCTTGAAAAAGATAATGGTTCTGTTGTATATGAATTTACTTCTCCTTCTTTCTATCCCCTGCTTGCCCCCACTTATGGATTTCCTTTCAGTGCCAGACCCAGGGCGGCATATTGGCTGTATGGACTTCCAAAAGTTACTTCATGGAAGGATCAGGAAGGAAATTTGATCCGTAAGGTAGAGAATACCTACCTGCCTGTAGTAAATACAAACAATAACCCCAATCATCTTTCTGTAAAATGGGAAGTGACAAGATCGATTTATGAAAAGTGGTCAAATATGCCTACAACGGCAGGTTCAGACTTTGTAACCAGCGAATCCTATTATCCTGTCAGCGGTCATGTAAAGCTACTGGAGACCAAAGAAACAACTTTTAATCCCGGCGGGGCTGATGTTGTAGAAACGACCCAATATACTTATACCGATGACCTGCAGGTGCGTACCGTTGAAAAACTCAATAGCCTGGGAGGATCTGAAGGGGTAACTTATTATTATCCGCAGGATTATGCATTTCCTAATGAATATGCCTACATCACTAATATGAGGGAGGCGAACATGTATGCGTTCCCCATTGTAACAGCATCCTGGTTAAAAGAAGATGCCATATCGGGGCCACGGAAAACGACCAAAACAGCAGTGACAAAATATACGACCCTGTCTAACGGCGCGATAAAGCCCGAGCATGTTTTTATAAAAGAGGAGGTCTATCCGAAAACCGGGAGCTATGCTGATTCCCCACCTGTATTAAATCCCTTAGTAACAAGTTCTTTACGCGGCTTCTTGGGTATCAGTTTTTACGTGTATGATAATGAGGGAAATCTTGTACAGCAAACATTACATAACAAATCCAGTAGCAGGATATTTGATTACAATGGCAGCTTACCAGTCGCGGAAGTAACGAACGCAGGCTTTGATCAGATAGCCTATACCTCTTTTGAGGCCGACGGAAAAGGTAACTGGACGTTTAGTGGAAGCCCGGTTGAGCATGCGGACGCCATTACCGGGAAAAAGGTCTATAACCTCTCTTCGGGCAGCATTGTAAAGGTAGTTGATAATGCTAAAACGTATATTGTTTCTTACTGGCGGCCTTCAAACCTGACAGCTCTGGCAATCTCAGGAACCGAAACCGGGTTTCCGGTGGTAAGCAGTGAAGCGAACGGCTGGAAGTATTATGAGCACAAAATAACGGGCGTAAGTAATATAGTGCTTGCCGGTTCGGGCTTGATTGATGAGGTCAGGCTGTATCCGTTTGCTGCAGCAATGATAAGTTACACGTATGATCCGTTGATGGGTGCAACCAGCCAAAGTGATGCTAACGGAAGACTGCAGTTTAATGAATATGATAATTTCGGAAGATTGGTATTGGTACGGGATCATGACAAAAAGATTGTTAGAAAGATCTGCTATAATTATCCGGGTCAGCCTGAAAGTTGTATTGATTACTATAGCGTTGATAAAAGTAAACCTTATATCAAGAATGATTGTGCTTTCGGATACAGAGGCACCTCGGTTTACGTAGATGTTCCGGAAAACCAGTTTGTGTCTACCTTATCTCAGGCTCATGCCAATCAGCTTGCAGAAGAATATGGACAACAACAGGCAAACGTCTTGGGAGCATGCCTTGCAAACTGTACAATTAGTTCAGGTGATAGTCGAATCAAGATACTGGTTAATAGTATTGTCAATAATGCAACGTTCGCATATTTCTATATCGTTTTTTCAATAGATGTAGACCTGTATGGCGGGCAGTCCATCCGGGTAGGCGTCATTTCCAGTGGTTGCAAGCCTTCTGTTGATAAAACTGTTACAACAGTAACGACAACAGCAGGTAACCGGACCTGGAACATTACCATTTATGCGTCGGGAGAAATGTGGTGGCAATTGGCCCCGGGATCTCCAATGTTGCCGGCAAATACAACGCTTGGCACGGAGACCATAAACTATAATTACGAATAATAAACGGCTTTGATCAGAAAAAATATCAACATGCGTTTAACAGTTATCAGGTGGATCACTTTATGGTTTTTATGCATATCGTTTCACAATTCGTTGCATGCATATGCTGAGGAACGAAATTATAATATTGACTATACTACTCAGGTCGGAATAGCCTTGAAGTTGCATTCTGCTACTCCTGCCGGAGTGCCCGGTACATACGACCTGTGTTATGATATATTGGTTAAAAACTTTCGCAACTATTCCCTCAACAAGGTCCAGGTTAATCTTGGCCTTATACCCTTTATACAAAGTATATCTAATATTTCGGTATCAATTTTAGATAATCCTGCAGGTGTAGTTCTCAACAGCGGGTTTGATGGGGTTTCCGTCCCGGAAATGCTGGATGCAAATGCTTCAATTTTACCTGGTCCAAATTCTTCCAATAATTATTTCAAATTAAGACTTTGCTTTACAGCCGGTAATATTGTTGTTAACAAGCCATATAATTTGAATGCTACAGTGTTTGGGCATGGCGAGGCAAATTATAAGTACCAGGATCGCTCCACCGACGGTGATGATCCTGATCCCAATAATAATCTTATTCCCGACGACCCTGGGGAGAATATCCCTACTACTTTTATTGTTTATGATAATTCTGCGGCTGAGCCTGCGGCGGACCGGCCTGTATATAGTTCCGCTTCAAAAGTAAATTATGTACGTGTATGGGATGTCCGCGTCCCGGAACAAAATTCCAATGCGATAGTTGGAAAAAGTTTGGCCGAAGTACGTCAATCCACTCAATACACAGATGGCTTGGGGCGCTCGCTACAACATGTCATAAAGCAAGGGGCCTATGCTACGGGCGTCCCGGCAACAGATCTTGTCTCGGTAAATGTGTATGATCCGCAGGGGCGTGAGCAATGGCGTTATTTGCCTTTCGGCTCCACGCAAAGTGATGGCAGCTTTAAGCTGACGCCGCTTACCGATCATGCGACGTTCTACAACAACCTGCTGTCTGGTCAGCAGGGCGAGACAAATGCCGGTCCCGATGATCTTCCCTGGGCTTTCGGTGCGGTATTTTATGAAGCTTCTCCTTTAAACAGGACAGACAATGTATATCGCCCGGGAGTCGGTTGGATGGGCAGTCACGATAGTCCCACGGAGTCAGGTAAGCGTAACCGGCGGATAAGGTATCTCAGCAATACTGCTGTGGATGATGTTAAAAAATGGATCGTGCTTGATGGAGCCGAAGAAGGCGATTGGGCGATCTCGTACCAGACAGCAGGAGCATATGCTCCCGGTGATCTGTATAAGACGATTATATATGACGAAGGGGATAAGCAGGTCATTGAATTTAAGGATAAAAACGGCAGGCTCATACTGAAGAAAGTGCAGCTAATGGGTTATGAAGATACCGGAGCGGGACAGGGATATGGCGGGTGGTTGTCTACCTATTATATATATGATCTGTCTGGGCGGCTACGTTGCATTATCACCCCGCAAGCCACCCAGGAGCTTGTGCAAAATGGGTGGAGTCTTTCCTTATCGTTGGTAGACGCCGGCTGTTACAGTTATGAATACGATAGGCGGGATCAGCTGATTATGAAGAAAAAACCCGGCATTGTCCAAAATGAAGCTCAATATCTGGTATACGATGAGTCTGGTCGTTTGGTAATGACCCAGGATGGCAAGCAAAGGCAGCCGGATGTAAATAAGTGGAATGTTATTCTTTATGATCAGCATGACAGGCCTGTTATAAGGGGGTTGTATGTAAGCTCTTTTAGCTTTAAGCAGCTTATGCAAAATGCAGGACAAAGTGCCAATTATCCTTTTTCACATACTTCGCAACCGGCTACAGGCTGGACGGTTCTTTCT
>CAKSVK010000175.1 GCA_934502905.1 uncultured Chitinophagaceae bacterium | reverse complement strand
TTTTATGGGGAAATGGCTGGTTCTGGCTGGCAGGATTGGGTTTCACCTTTATTACCGGACTGATAGCCGGCAGTTATCCTGCTTTTTACCTGTCTTCTTTCCAACCGGTAAAGGTGTTGAAGGGAACCTTTAAAGCAGGCAGGCTGGCCGCTTTACCGCGAAAAGTACTGGTGGTGACGCAGTTTGCTGTATCAGTAGCGCTGATCATCTGTACCATTGTGGTTTACCGCCAGATACAGCATACCAAAGACAGACCCGTAGGGTACGACAGAAGTAACCTGGTGACGGTCATGATGCAGACGCCGGATTTTTATGGTAAATACGATGTGCTGCGGAATGAGCTGAAGCGCCGGGATGCCATCATGGAAATGTCGGAGTCATCGAGCCCGGTTACCGCAGTATGGAGCAATAACGGAGGCTTCAGTTGGGAGGGAAAGGACCCGGACCTGGATACCGATTTCGCTACCGTTTGGGTGACTGCGGAATATGGTAAAACAGTCGGTTTCGAGATACTTGAAGGTCGTGATTTTTCCCGGGATTTTAGAGGAGACAGCGCTTCTATTATAGTAAATGAAGCGGCAGTCAGGTTCATGAATATTAAAGATCCCGTAGGAAAGATCATGCAATGGGAAAATCCATCGGGTACCGGCAACTTCACCATCATCGGCGTAGTAAAAGACATGGTCATGTCCTCGCCGTATGAGCCGGTAAAGCAGGCGGTGTACCTTTTCAATGATGAAAATGTAAATGTTATCAACCTAAGGCTGAATCCGGAAAAAAGCACTGCTACCTCTCTTGGTATTATTGAAAAAGTATTTAAGGAAGTAATACCCGCCGCCCCTTTTGAATACCAGTTTGCAGACCTGGAGTATGCCAGGAAATTTGCTAACGAAGAAAGGGTAGGTAAACTGGCTGGTTTCTTTGCCATCCTGGCAATCATCATCAGTTGCCTGGGCTTGTTCGGACTGGCTTCATTTGTAGCAGAGCAACGGATCAAGGAGATCGGTATCCGGAAAATTGTTGGTGCTTCGGTATTTTACGTATGGACCTTGTTGTCGAAAGATTTTATGATACTAGTAGGTATTGCCTGCCTGATTGCTGTGCCGGTTGCTTATTATTATGTCCACGGTTGGCTGCAGGGCTATGATTACAGGGTCGGTATTTCCTGGTGGGTATTTGCGATAGCCATTACGGGCGCATTTCTGCTTACGATCCTTACCGTGAGTTACCAGGCAATAAAGGCCGCGTTGGCAAACCCGGTCAAAGCATTGCGTAGCGAGTAGGCGATTTGAAAATTTGAAAATGGGAGGAAAATGTGAAAGTGTGGAAATATGGAAGTGTGCGAATGCGGAAATGCTTGCTTGGATTTGTACTATGGATGATGTGGTAGGTATAAAATCTGGAATTATTCTGCAGCGCCGTAGCTCTCCGTGAGGAGAGGGAAAGAGGATGAGGCTAAAAATATAAAATTTGAAAGTATGTAAATATAAACAACCGCTGAAAGCTGATAGCCGATGGCTGATTGCTGACAGCCCCAAGCTTTACAACTATGTTTAAAAACTATTTTAAAACTGCCTGGCGCAATATAACCGGCACAATTGGTTACAGTACATTAAATGTAGCAGGCCTTGCTATTGGAATGGCAGTTGCATTAATGATCGGGCTCTGGGTATATGATCAATATTCGTTTGATAAATTTTTGCCGGAATACCAGTCAGTTTACCGGGTACAACGCAACTACAACAGCAATGGCGATACCCTTACCTTTCAAACAAGCTCATTAAAGCTGGCAGAGGCATTGCGTACACAAATTCCTGAAATAGAATATGTGGCAGAAAGCGACTGGACAGGTAATCACGGGCTGATTGTGGGTGATAAAAAATTATATGTGAATGGAGCAATATGCGGACCGGATATCTTCAAAATTTTGCAATATCCTTTTGTTGAAGGAAACGCAAATGCTGCGTTTAAGGAACCATATTCAATAGTGCTTACACAATCGCTGGCAATATCACTTTTTGGTAATGTGAATGCAATAAATAAAACCGTTCGTTTTGATAATGCAAACGATCTTAAGGTAACCGGTATAATTAGCGATGTGCCGGCTAATGCAAGTTTCAGCTTTAAGTATATAGTGCCGAGTACTTATGCTTATGCCATTAACCCGCAAATGAAAACAGACGGCTTAAGCAGCTTCAGCAATAATAACCGGCAAATATTTGTAAAGCTAAAGCAGGGCGTACATTATGCGCAGGTTGCACCAAAGATCAGGAATATAGAGCATGTTGAAAAAGGCAATATCAATGCCATGAATTCTTATATTACCCTGCAGCCTATGGCACGCTGGCATTTGTACTCAAATTATATAAATGGCAAAGACACGTCAGGCTTTCTTGCTTATGTAAAAATGTTTTCCATTATCGGGTTGCTGGTATTGATCATTGCCTGCATTAATTTTATTAACCTCACAACAGCGCGTTCGGAAAAAAGGGCAAAGGAAGTTGCTGTTAGAAAAGCGATCGGCTCACAAAAAAAAGATCTTGTTATACAATTTTTAATGGAAGCGTTCCTGCTTACGGCGATTGCTTTTGTATTTGCCGTAATCATTGCATGGATATCATTACCTGCTTTCAATGCATTAACAGCAAGTAAGATTGCTATGCCTGTTGATAATATTTATTTCTGGGCAATAATGACCGGTTGCTTATTATTAACAGCGTTGCTCGCAGGCAGCCGGCCCGCTTTTTATCTTTCTTCATTTAATCCCGTAACTGTGTTAAAGGGAACAATGCAGGCAGGCAAATCATCCTTATCAAGAAAAGTATTGGTGGTTATACAATTCAGTTGCTCAATTGCTTTGATCATAAGCACGGCGATCATTTATCAACAAATACAATATGCTAAAAACCGGCCTACAGGGTTCAGTTTAAACCGGCTGATAATGACAAGCATGAATGATGACCTGGATAAAAATTTCATTGCATTAAAAAATGAAATATTACAGAAAGGTATTGTATCGACAGTAACAACGGCAACAAGCCCGGCAATAGATGTCTGGTGGCATTCGGATGTTGACCAGTGGCCCGGAAAAAATCCGGGTGAGACGATTGAGATGGGTACTATCATAGTGTCGGAAGATTATTTTGAAACTGTGGGCATGAATATGAGTGAAGGAAGGGATTTCTCCAATGCGTATGATACTACAAGTGTGATATTTAATGAAGCAGCTATTAAAAGAATGCGTTTAAAAAACCCGGTTGGTCAAAAAATTATGTGGCAGGGGCGTCAGGCTACAATTGTTGGTGTTGTACGGGATGCGTTGATGGTATCGCCGTTTACAGCAGCAGATCCTACGATGTTCTACTGCACTGCAGAACCGCAGGGTAATTTAATATACCGGCTATCCCCGGGTATAAAAACACAGGATGCCATTACCCAACTTACTGCTGTTTTTAATAAGTATAACCCGGCATATCCTTATAACTATTCTTTTTCAGATGAGCAATATGCACTAAAATTCAATCTTGAAATGCTGATAGGCAAGCTGGCAGGACTGTTTGCTGTGCTCGCTGTTTTCATTTCCTGCCTGGGCTTGTTTGGCCTGGCTGCATACATTGCTGAACAACGTACAAAAGAGATCGGTATCCGGAAAGTATTAGGCGCATCTGTACAACAGGTATGGTTATTATTGTCAAAAGATTTTATTGTACTGGTTTTAATAAGCTGTTTAATCGCCGCACCTGTATCATTTTATTTTTTGCATAACTGGTTAATGAATTATGATTACCGTATTAGCATTGGGGCAGGTGTTTTTATATCAGGCGGATTAATAGCATTGCTAATAACGATTATAACGGTAAGCTTTCAGGCAATTAAAGCGGCGATGGCGAATCCGGTAAAGAGCTTGAGGATGGAGTAAGCAGCCTCTCTCCCTCCCCGTCCCCTCTCCCCAAAGGGAAGAGGGGTGCCTAAATTCGGAACATGCTGATAAAATGTGAAGCGGGAGGCTGAAGATGCAAGGATGCGAGTGGATACTTGAGCATTTTGTCGGAAATGTTTTGCTGATGATGTGGAAGAGCAAAAAGTTTGGAATTGTTATATAGCACCGTTCTTCTCCCTGCCCGTCCGGCAGGTGACTGAATGTCGTTCGGGGGCGGAAGGCTTTACGGTTTTTATTCTTTGATTTAATACTACTATTATTATTATGTTCGGCAATTATTTAAAAGTTATTTTCAGGAATTTTGCGAGGCATAAAACTTTTTCTCTCATTAATATCCTGGGGCTAGCCATAGGGTTGACCAGTTGTGTACTGATTGCTTTGTACATACAACAGCAACTCAGCTTTGATGCTTTTCAGGCCAAGGGCGACCGCATTGCCCGTGTAATTATGGAATATGGCTTTGAAGGAAGCGATGAATCCAGTAAAGGGAATTATACCAGCGTGCGTGTGCCGATGGTGATGAAGCAACATTTTCCGGAGGTGGAAGATGCTGTGATAATGACTGACGCTATAAGGACCATTCATTATAAAAATGATCTTATAAAAGAAGATGGCTTTATGTTTGCCGATTCTTCTTTCTTTAATGTTTTCAGCTTTGATTTGCTGAAAGGTGACAGGCATACCGTACTGTCATCTCCTTATAGCCTTGTACTTACAGAGTCAACCGCGAAAAAATATTTTGGCGGTGAAGATCCTATAGGAAAAACATTGCTGACGACCGGTGATAGCAATTATTATAAAGTAACAGGGGTAGTGGCTGACTGTCCGTCAAATTCACAAATTCAATTTGATTTTCTGGCCTCCTTTTCTTCTCTTGATATTGCCGAAGAATATCAAAAAACCTACTGGAATGCCAATTATACCACCTATATATTGTTGCATGATAAAAATGCTACCGGCAGCTTACAGGCGAAGCTGTCTTCCTTTATAAAAGAGGAAATGAAAGGCACACATGCTACTATTGATTTTGATCTTGAACCTTTTAACAAAATACATTTACATTCCCCTTATGATGCTTTTGTTCCTAATGTGAGCATCACGTATATCTATATCCTGGCAGCAGTGGCCTTATTGATACTGGTGATCGCCTGCTTCACATACATTAACTTAAGTACGGCAAGATCGGTAGAGCGTGCAAAAGAAGTAGGTATAAGAAAGGTGGCGGGAGCGCAACGGTCACAAATATTCTGGCAGTTCATTGGCGAATCAGTAATGATCTGCTCAATAGCTGTTATATTAGCCCTGATAGGCGCAGCATTGCTGCTGCCGTATTTTAACCGGCTTACTAACCAGGAGCTCCAGGCTATGTCATTGTTATCCCCGGGTATTATAATTGTTGCATTCGGCATTGTGACCATTATAAGCTTTGCTGCCGGCAGTTATCCCGCGTTAATATTATGTTCCTTCCAGCCGGCAAAAGTGTTGAAAGGTTCTTTTAAAAACATCGGCTCGGGGCAGGTGCTGAGAAAATCGCTGATAGTATTTCAGTTCATGATCTCTGTTTTTCTCATTGTTTCCACTTTTATTATACAGCAACAGCTACATTATATACAACATAAAAAATTAGGGTACGACCGCGAGCATGTTTTAGCATTACCTATTGGATGGCAATCAGATCGGTTCAACCTTATTAAAACGGAATTCAGGCAGTATAAAAATGTAATGAATGTATCGCGCACACAAAATACGCCGGTAAGCATTTACAGCGGATATAACATGCGTCAGCCTGCCATGCCCGAAAATGCTCAGATAGCGGTCACCGCTAATCCTATAGACAATGAATTTGTTCTTGCAATGGGTTTGCAACTGGTGGCCGGCAAAAATTTAACGGAGCAGGATATGAAAGATGTGGCAAATGAAGCGGATGAGAATGCAGAAAATACTTTCCATTTTATTTTGAATGAGTCTGCGGTCAAGCAACTGGGATGGACACCTGAAGAAGCAATAGGAAAGAAAATGTTTTTAGATGAATCAAGACCGGGATATGTGAAAGGTGTTGTTAAAGACTTTAATTTTCAGTCGCTGCACAACGAGATCAAGCCTATCGTGCTTTTTTCAAGCATCTATGGCAACACCGTGCTGGTGAAAATAAACGGACAGGATATTCCTCAAACCATTGCTTACCTGCAATCGAAATGGAGTACGCTTGTTCCTGACAGGCTGTTTGATTACCGGTTTTTAGATGATGATTATAACAGGATGTATGCCAATGAGCAGCGGTTTGGAAAGATCATGAACATCTTTGCCTCGATAGCCATTATACTTGCCTGTATCGGGTTATTTGGCTTGTCAGCCTATTCAGTGCAACAGCGGGTTAAGGAAATTGGCATCAGGAAAGTGCTTGGTGCAACATTACCTGATATCGTATTTGTGCTGTCGAAAGATTTTATAAAGCTGGCATTTATTGCTATACTTATAGCTTTTCCTGTAGCATGGTGGGCCATGCATAGCTGGTTGCAGGGCTATCAGTACCGCATCAGCATCCAGTGGTGGGTATTTGTAGGCACGGCGCTTGTAACATTGTTGCTCACGTTGCTGACAGTGAGCTTTAAAGCAATAAGATCGGCGTTGTCCAATCCGGTGAAGGCATTGAGAACCGAGTAGGTAATTTCAAAATTTGAAAATGGGAGAATTTGAAAATGGAAGGGAAATGTGAAAATGTAAAAATCAGGAACCGAAAATCATATATCAGAAGTTATAAGTTATGATCAAAAACTATTTCAAAATCGCCTGGCGGAATATAAAACACAACCGGCTGTATAGCTTTCTGAATATTACAGGGCTTGGTGTGGCGATGGCGGCCTGCTTTATATTGCTGCTGTATGTGCATTTTGAGATGAGCTATGATCATCAGAACGAAAGGCTCGATCGTATTTACCAGGTGTATACCCATTTCAGCAGTAATGGTCAATTGTTGACGAACAGCTCCACGCCTGTACAGGTAGCAGGTGTGCTGAAAAAAGATTTCCCCGCTGTAGAGGAAGCTGCGGTTGCTTCCACCCGGGGAAAAATGCTGTTCGGTATCAATGACAGGCTGGTCAGGCTGGAAACCCTGGCAGCATCCGCATCCCTGTCGAATATCTTTTCTTTCCGGTTTTTAAAGGGCAGTCCGCAATATATACCCGCTGACGCCTCATCCGTGGTTATATCCCGGTCTGCCGCTGAAAAGCTGTTTGGAAATGAAAATGCGGTAGGACAAACTATCAAATATAATAATGATCGTCTGCTGCAAGTAGCAGCAGTGATGGAGGATCTGCCGGAAAACGCATCTCTGCAGTTTGATGTACTGATCCCCTGGGAGGGGCTATTGGCGGAGGAGCCATGGATAAAGGAAGAAGGCTGGTATAATTATTCCTTTACTACTTATTTGCTGGCAAAAGAGAATACGGATATAGCAGCGTTGAATAAAGGAGTTGCAGGAATTT
>CAKSVK010000174.1 GCA_934502905.1 uncultured Chitinophagaceae bacterium | reverse complement strand
AGCATATTCAACATCCGCATAATTATATCATTACTTTTTTTATCCGCTCATTACACAAGCGGGAGTCTCATGCCAGCCTCTATTCGGTAAAGGATGGATTTTTTGAGGAACATGCCCTGGATGGATTTGTTGAGCCTCCGTGCGATGAACACTTGTTAGGCAGGGAAAGGGAAAAGGTATTAACAGGTTTTATAAACAGGCAGGTGGAACAGCTTCCCCCCAAGCAAAGACAGATCATTTACCAGAAATTTTATCTTGGACTATCATATGAGGAAATATCCAAAACCAACCATATCTCTGTAAACACGGTTTATAACACCGTATATGCCGCAATGGATAAACTGCGAGCCCTTATTCCTAAAAACAGGATTATTACCCTCGTTTCAGTTACGGTCACTCTCTTTACAATAATTTTTGCTGCTGACTAGTGAAAACCATTGCTTCCGTACTCTATTATAGAAAACTCACACATGTTAGAACGGGAAGCTGCCGGTTTTCTGGCAGATGAAAGTTTCATTAACTATTGCCTGGGCCGTAACGATGCAGATATTGCTCAATGGGAATCATATCTGAATGAGCATCCTCATGAAAAGGAATATATAGATGAATTGAAGGCAATTGTGTTGCTTACCTCCCGTAGCGCCAGGGATGTTGAAATGCAGGCACAACTGGAAAAATTAAAAGAACAGATCAGCTACCATGATGAGAATAGGGAGATAGTGCTGGTTAAAAAGCCCAAAACCGGTTGGTGGAAGGTTGCTGCGGTATTTGCAGGAATTTTACTTATCGGGATATCGGTGCGGTATTATTTTTCAGGTTCATTTAGATCCATTACAACAAAAGCGATAAGTTTTGCCACTCAAAAAACAGAAAGAAAATCCTTTATGCTGCCTGATGGTAGTAAAGTGATATTGAATGCCGAGAGCCGAATTTTCCTTGCAGATCATTTTAATGAAAAGGATCGTGTGGTGGAATTAAGTGGAGAGGCCTTTTTTGATGTAGCGCATGATGCATCAAGGCCATTTGTGGTAAGAACAAATAAAATGGACGTGAAAGTGCTGGGTACAGCTTTTAACATTAAAGCATACGACGGGGATGGAACGAGTGAAGCCGCACTGATAAGAGGGAGCGTAGAGCTATCGCTTAAAGAGGAGAACAGGACAGTCACGCTCAGACCCAATGAAAAATACCTGCTCCGCACGCCGGCTACCCCTGAAATTAAAAAACAACCTTACGAATCAGCCGCTTCGTCAACGACTGCATCGGGAGTATTACCCGTGCGGATCAGTAAAGAAGATACAGCTATTGTAGAGGTTTCCTGGACGGAGAATAAGCTTGTTTTTGTGGATGAACCTTTTGACGAACTGGCAAAACAACTGAGTCGTTGGTATGGAGTAGCCATTGAAATAGCTGACCCTGAATTAAAGGACGTTCTCTATACAGCGTCTTTCAGAAATGAGAGAATGGAAGATGTGCTGGCTGCATTACAGTTTACAAGAACCTTCAACTTTGAACAAAAAAACGATACCATTATGATATACAAATAAGTAAAAATAAAAGAGAGGATGCTGCAAACATCCTCCTTGTTTACTGGCTTTCAGGAACCAGGTTACTTGCTAAAGGACTGCTGATTCCTATTTTTTAACCGAAACATAACTAAGTTATGCAAAAAAAGACTAATTGTCTAAAACGTCCGTGGCGCCCGGCTTTTAAGGTGCTCCTACTTATGAACGGGATTACGGTATTTTTCCTGGCTATAAGCCTCCAGCTTTCGGCAAATGGATTTTCCCAAAAGAGAATAAACCTTGAAGTAACCAACACCCCGCTTGTGGAAGTGTTGCGCCAGATCGAAGACAAAACGATTTTTCGGTTTGTATACAGCAAGGATATGCTCACTGATAAAGTAGTAATACAGGCAAAATTTCGCAGGGCCCTTCTCGAAGACGTCCTGGATCATTTGTTTGTGAATATGCCGCTTACATACAAGATGATCAACGACAGTCTTGTTTCTATCGGAGAAAAGAAAATGCCTTTGTTCACGGAGGCGCCGGAACAGGAGCTTATTAAAGGTAAAATAACAGATGAAAAAGGAAACCCGATACCCGGTGTGTCGGTAACGGTAAAGGGTACCACCAAAGGTATTATTGCGGAGGAAGACGGCTCGTTTACCATTGATGCAAATCCGGGAGAGACCCTTGAGTTCAGCGCCGTAGGATATAAGTTATTCAGCATCAAGGTCGGTTCCGACAAGATCCTTTCAATAGTACTTAGGGAAGACGCGGCAGATTTGAACGCGGTAGTGGTCATCGGATATGGCACGCAAAGGAAAGGGGACCTGACCGGCGCTATTACCAGCCTTAAGGCAAGCGACCTTACCTCCGGCGGTACAGTAAGTAATGCGGCACAGGCGTTACAAGGCAGGGCAGCGGGGGTTATGGTAGTGCAAAACTCAAAAGCGCCCGGGGGAAGTATTTCTGTACGTGTGCGTGGCTCCAACTCTATCAGCAGCACTAATGAGCCTTTATACGTGGTGGATGGATTTGCTACCACCAGTGGCGTCGATCTCAACCCCAATGATATAGAATCAATGGAGATCCTGAAAGATGCCTCCGCAACCGCTATATATGGAGCACGCGGTGCAAACGGGGTAATCATCATTACCACGAAGAGAGGAAAATCGGGCAAAGCCCAGATCTCTTACAACGGATATGTGGGGATGCAAAAGGTGAACAATCCTTTTACCATGCTGAATGGTAAGCAATATATGAACCTGGCAAATGAGTTGTACCAGGAAATTGACGGGCAGGCTGGCCAGGAGAATGGTGCTTATACCGAGTCTCAGCTTCAATCAGATGTAAGCACTGACTGGGTTAAGGAAGCTACCCGCACCGGTGTGGTGCACAGTCATAACCTGCAGGTGCAGGGTGGCAATGAGAATACGAAGATCCTTACCAGCATTGGTTACTTCAACCAGGCAGGTGTTTTAAAAAATACTGACTACTCAAGATTCTCAGGCCGCGTAAACGTAGACCAGAAGATCAACGACTTTATTAAGTCCGGCTTGACCATGTATGGGCAAAGAGCCAACTCCAATGTGCAGGACTATGGTGGAAATATCCTTCAATCGAATGTATTGCTGGGGATATTAACGTATGATCCTACCGTGTCGGCGTATAATGCTGACGGTAGCTTTGGAAGACCACCCGGTGGAAGAGGAGATAATCCTTTGGCGAACCTGGTCGGAAGGCAGAATGAAGTAGTGCAGGACAGGTTCAACGGGAATGCTTACCTTGAAATAAAGCCTATCCCAGAGCTTACAGGCAGGATTAACGGTGGTGCGGAAATAGCACATTATTTTACCGGTAAGTATCTACCCAAAACCACCTACCAGGGAGGTATAGACAATGGTGTTGCCAGTACAATGGACTATTCTTCCACAAGGCAGTTATTTGATGCAACGCTTACATATGCAAAAACTTTTAACGACATTCATTCCTTTAGTGCATTGGGTGGATATGCTTACGAGAAAACCTACTACAGCTTCAAGTCGCTCGCTGTAAAGGGTTTCTCAACAGATCTATTCAGCTTTAATAATTTAGATGCCGCTTCTACTATTACCGGCACTAATTATTATAAACAGGAAAGTCTCCTGATCTCTTTCTTTGGTCGGTTGAATTATGGGTACAAAGACAAATACCTGCTTACTGCTACATTAAGAAGAGACGGTTCCTCCCGCTTTGGTACCGATCATAAATGGGGATACTTTCCTTCCGGTGCATTTGCATGGAGAATGGATAAAGAAGACTTTATCAGGGACCTGGACCTGTTTTCCACCCTCAAGTTCAGGCTTGGCTATGGCAGAACAGGTAATGACCAGATCGGTAACTACGCCTCCTATGCGTTAATGGCTTCTACCCGTTTGACACTTGATGGCAGTACCAATACAGCCGGGAGCCATTTGAATCAGGGTTCCCCGGAGAATCCGGAGCTGAGATGGGAAACCACCTCACAATACAATGTAGGTATAGATATGGGATTCTTTGATTCCCGCCTGATGGTAACCGTTGACGGGTACTATAAAAAGACCAGTGACCTCCTCATCAGCAAAACTTTTCCTTTATATTCCGGGTTTACATCCGGCCTGGTTAATTTAGGCTCGGTTGAAAACAAAGGTATTGAATTCGAAATCTCATCAAAGAATATTAACAGCGGAAGCTTTACATGGGATACAAAATTCAACCTGGCTATCAACAGGAATAAAGTATTGGATATTGGAGGAAAAGATATTTACTTAAGCTCTTCCAAGCCTATGGGCACGGTTTCTGAAGAACAGTTTGCTATTATCCGCGAAGGAGAAGCGCTGGGTTCATTGTTTGGCTATGTATATGATGGGGTAATACAGCAGGGAGAAACATATACACCGCAACCTAACTCCGTTGCAGGTGATCCTAAGTTCCTCGATATTTCAGGACCGGATGGAAAACCTGATGGTAAAATAGATTCATACGACCGTACCATCATCGGATCTGCCAATCCCAAATTTATTTATGGTTTAACCAATACTTTTAACTATAATAATTTTGACCTAAACATATTCCTGCATGGCTCAGTAGGGAATGACCTGTTGAATATGACCCGTATGAACCTGGAATGGAACCGTACTACAGATGCATTGAACAGGTGGACACCGACCAATACAAATACTGATATACCCAGGAACGGCTTTTATTATATGAAGTCCGGTGGTTATATCAACTCTCACTTTATTGAGAATGCTTCTTTCATGCGGTTAAAGAATATCACGTTAGGCTACACATTGAAGGATATATCCCGGGCATTCAACTCTGTTCGTTTTTACATTACAGCAGAAAACCTGCTGACCCTTACGAAGTATTCAGGGTGGGACCCGGAAGTGGATACAAAAGGATATGAAACAACTACCAGTGGAACTTCCGGTGCAGGCACTGCAAACGGTGGACAGACAGCGAACGGAGGTGCAGGATTGGATTTCAATGCTTACCCGGCTATGCGCTCTTTCACATTTGGGCTAAGCATTAATTTTTAATCAGTATTGACTCTTTATTTTAAAAATTATGAGAATGAAATATTTATCAATAATAAGTTTGGGCTTACTGGCACTGGTGACAGGTTGTACCAAGCTTGAACCCAAATTATACAGTGATCTTACTACCGCTAACGCATATTCTACCGAAAGTGATGTCAATGCTGCGTTGGTGGGTATATATGCTGATCTCAATCCTTATCCCGGTGACGCATGGATGTACTATGCCGGCTACCTGGTAATGACTACAGACTACACGACAGATATGGGCTTTTCTACCGCAGCGGGCGACCCTGATAAAATGAGCAATTTTACTTACGATGCCAATAACAGGTATATCAGGTATAACTGGCAGTTTATGTATAATGTTATCAGTAATGCTAACTTCCTGCTGGCAAATATAGAAGGTGTGCCGATGGATGAAGCAAATAAGAAAAGAATTATCGGTCAGGCCCGTTTTTTAAGAGCGCTTGCTTACAGGGATATTACCGATGCCTGGGAACCTGCGCCATTATATACAGAACCTGTATTAAAGCCTGTTGAAACGGCCAACGCTCCTTTAGCATCGATTGAAGAAATTGACCGGTTAATTATTGAGGATTGTAAATATGGTATAGAAAACCTGCCGGAAGCCTGGGATAAAAGTGAAATATCAAGAGCCACTAAAGGCGCCTGTGCCACCCTGTTAGCGAATGTGTATATGCGGGCGCATAAGTACGAAGAAGCAAAGCCTTATGTGGATATGGTGCTGGCATTGAAAGATGCAGGGGTTTACAAGCTTAATCCTGATTTCAAAAATGTGTGGTCTGAGAATAACAAGTTTGATGGAGGATTTATTTTCTGTATTCTCCACGAAGCCGGTATGAATGGCGGTGAAATAACCAATCACTTTGGACCTTCAGACCATAAAGAGGTTACTAACAGGTGGCAATATTACGGCGTATCGCTTGAGTTCTGGCGCAAATACCATGACCTCGATCCAAGGAAGCAATTTTTCTATTACGACTATGAAGGCGCATCTCCCCGCGACAAAGATACCAAGTATGGGTTTTATTATATGGTTCCTGCTCCGGGACAAACGACCCCTCCTGCAGATACGGTTAAGTTTTTGAAGAATGTGGCTACCAAGAAATATTCATATGACATGGTGTCAAATTCTTATTATGATGGTCGTACCATTGCCATTTTCCGTATTGAAGATGTGATATTATATAAGGCAGAAATAGAGAATGAATTGAACGGACCAACTGCTGCCCTGCCATATATCAACCAGATAAGGGTACGGGCGGGGGCGCCTGAATATGGCTCCGGCGGTGTTTTCCCGGCTCCGGCTTCAAAAGAAGAAATGGCACAGAAAATACTGGACGAGCGCGGGTATGAATTGGTATTTGAATATAAACGCAGACCGGACCTGATCCGCTTTGGTAAGTATGTAAGCACCTCAAACGATTACCTTACTTCCCGCGGTTTGGCGCCTGTGGTAAAAGAGAATATGAAATACCTTCCCTATCCGTTGATTGATGCACAGTTGAACAACGAAATGGCAGCAGAAAACCTCAACAGGGTTCCATAATTATATTTTATAGCTAATTTTGCCAACCACCTGGTTCATATCTGGATCAGGTGGTTTTTTTCTGAATTTAAAAGTTATGAACAAACGTGCCGGACTGATTGCGGGTATTGCAGCTATCATTGCAATCGCATTACTTTATATGAACCGCTCTGTTTCTATTCTGAGTATTGAGCTGTCCTCACCGAATAATATTGCCATGAATGAAGCAATAAAAATCGTGTTGGATAAGGACGAGCGTGTATACGTTCGTTACTGGAAAGACGGGTCGCAGGAGAAGCTGAGGACACCTTTAACCGACAGAACAAAGGAGCATGATATAAGGTTATTGTTGCTTGAACCTAATACCACCTATCATTTCCAGGTGATCATTGACAAATTTTTCAATGTTTCCTCCAGGGAAATGAATTTTCGTACAAGAGAACAATCGTCCTGGCTGGTGCATCAATGGGTAAGGGAAGATCAGCCGCATGATGCCTCAACGCTTGATAGTGGGATGGTTATGCTATGTAATGCCCGCCTACCGGGGTACATAGCAATGGTTGATGGAAAAGGAGATATAAGATGGTACTGGCAGATAGATGATATTGGAGTAAGGGCAGCTACACTTACACCGAAGGGTACCATATTGGCGATGTTACGTCCGCCGATGCGGGATGTGATAGATGATACGCCGAAAGAAGAAGCAGATAATCTTCGCGAGATGGAAAAGCCGATCAGACGGGGAGCTTTAGGTTTTGCGGGCGGCACTGCTGTTGCGGAAATTGACCTTACCGGAAAAGTACTTTGGCGCATTAATATGGATACGGT
>CAKSVK010000173.1 GCA_934502905.1 uncultured Chitinophagaceae bacterium | reverse complement strand
CCAATAAATCACTGCCTGTTATAAACGATGCATCATCGCTGGCAAGAAATGCCGCAGCTGCAGCCACTTCTTCCACCCTGCCCTGCCGGTTCAGCAGATGCATAGCCGAAGCCCTCTTGTTTTCTTCTTCTATATCCAGCCCCAGCTTTTCACAGGAATTAATAAATGCGCTCGTATATATATAACCGGGACATAAGGTATTTACCCGGATGCCATCCGGCGCCAGGTCCTGTGCCCAGCATTTGGTCAGCCCCCTGATCGCAAACTTGGTAGCATTGTAAGTTGCAAAATTGGATTGCCCTACAAAGCCGCTGACTGATGAATAATTAATAATGCTGCCGCCACCGTTTTTACGCATCTGCGGCACTATGTATTTCGCCATCAGCGAGGTACCGCCAATGTTTACAGCGTTTATCCTCGCCCAGTCTTCTGCGGTAGCTTCCACCCCCTTGAATACAAAATAAGCAGCGGTATTTACCAGGATATCTGCATTGCCAACATTTGCAGCAATTTCATCGCAGGCTTTTTTTACAGCAGCTTCATCGCTGATGTCCACCTGCACAAACATAGCAGCACCGACCGCTTTTGCCTTGTTTCCGGTATCCGTTTGTATATCCACCAGCACGATCCTGCATCCTTCCTCCTGCAGCCGCTGCGCCACAGCATATCCCAGATCCCCCAAGCCACCCGTGACCACAGCTATTTTTCCTGATAATCCTCGCATAATTCATGGTATTATTCCGGCATCGTAAAGCTGTATTTACCCGAAGCCAGGTTAAGAGATGTTTGTGTATTCTTTTTACTGACTGTTTTCACAAATTTATTAGCGGGTAACGGTTTGCCGCCTTCCAGGATATCATTCCCTGCGGGTAAGACAAGCGTTGCAGTTGTATTGGCGGGTATATCCACATCCACCGTCAGTTTTCCGTTTTCCTTTTTCCATGCCAGCTCTACCTTTCCCGTTATCGCCCTATAGCTTCCCTTAGCCCAGGTCAGCGTTCCTCCCGGTGTAGGGGTGAGTACAAAATGACGGTAACCCGGCTGCTTTTCATCGTAGTTGATACCAATGACGGTGCCGAGCATCCATTCGCCTACAGAACCGATGGCATACTGGTTGAAAGAGTTCATCTGCCAGCGCTGGAACCCCCTGCCCTTCACATAACCATCCCATCGTTCCCATATGGTAGTAGCTCCCTGGTCAACAGAATACAACCAGGAGGGGAATCTCCTGCTTTCCAATAAGCGGTAGGCGATCTCGTTATGATCGTTCCTGCTAAGCTGTTTCATCATACGGGTAATGGTTTGTATACCGGTAGATACACGATAATCATATGCTGCGATAGCATCCACCATGAATTTTGCCGCGTTCGCCCGGAGATGCCCCGGCACCAGGTTAAACTCCAGCGCCAACGCATAACCGGCCTGGGTCTCTCCTTTTACCCTTCCTTCTTTATCAATAAATTCTTTTATAAATACGGCACGGATATTTTTTGCAAGCTTTTCATAATACGCATATTCCCTGCTTTTGCCCAATACCCTGGAAGCATCCGCCAGTATCTGTGTGGAATGATAGAAAAATGCGGTATTGAAGAGGTCTCTTGCCACATCGCCTTTATCTGTAGGATATCCTTCCGCTTTAATGGTATTGCCATTTACCCAATCGCCATAGTTCTGCCCCACAACATTTACCCGTATCAGGTTGGGATTCTCCTTGTGCACATGGTCAATAAACTTTTTCATGGAAGCATAATGTTCTTCCAGTATTCGCTTGTCCCCATAGTTCAGGTAGGCCTTCCATGGTATAACAACACCTGCGTCTGTCCAGCCGGGAGCATCATAAAATACCATACCCACCTGCGGTGCATAGTTAGGATACCTGCCCTCTTCTGTTTGCCTGTCTCTTATATCCTTAAACCATTTGGTATAAAATGCGCCCAGGTCCATATTGTAAATAGCCGTCTGGCTGAATATCTGTGCGTCCCCCATCCAGCCGCAACGTTCATCCCGCTGCGGGCAATCTTCGGGAATACTGTGCAGGTTGCTCAATTGTGTCCATACGATATTGCTCCACAACTGGTTGATATCCTTATGAGAAGAGCTGAAATCTGATGTCAGCGCCGAAGCGGACGCAACCACCTTACCGGTAATATTATCCAGAGATGGTTCCTGCGTCAGGCCCGTCACTTCCACATAACGAAAGCCATGGTAAGTAAACCGGGGTTCATAATCAATAGTTGTTTCCCTGGCAGGGATATACATATTTGTTTGTTTGGCTGTTCTCAGGTTCTGGGTATAGAGCGTACTGTCTTCCATCAGTATCTCCGCGTGCCGCAGCACGATCTTTTTACCGGGGTTATAAGGCAGTTTTATATGCACCCAGCCTGCCATATTCTGCCCCATGTCAAAAATATAATTGCCGTTCGGCGCACGGAAGTAGTTGACCGGCCTGATCTCCTTTACAATTCTGATAGGCTCATTTATCTGCGCATTGATAGTCAGGGAAACACTGTTGTCCACCACAACGGGATCCCATCGCTGTGTGTCGAAGCCGGCTTTCATCCAGCCTTGCGGCATATAGCGGGCATCGAATACCTCTCCGTCAAAAATAGAAGCTTCCTTCATAGGACCGTCTGTCCATAGCTTCCAGCTTTCATCTGTCACCACTATATCTTTGCTTCCATCTGTAAATTCTATTTCCAGTTGTGCCAGCAACCTCCGGTCGAAGCCATAGTTCCCGCGCTGCGGCTTGCCGTGCGTAAACAATACCCCCGAATACCAGCCGTCCGCCAACATGGCTCCCACCACATTCTCGCCGGAAGAAAGCATATCCGTAACATCATAGGTCTGGTATTGCACCCGTGTGAAATAGTCCGTCCACTCCGGCGCCAGGATCTGATCGCCAACCTTTTTCCCGTTCAGGTACATTTCATATACGCCCAGGGCTGTGGCATAGAGCTTTGCATTTTTGACCTGCTTGCCCAATGAGAACTGTTTCCGCAGTAAAGGGGAAGGCGGTATAATATTTTCATCCTGTACCGTAGCCGGTAACACACTCGGCGCACCGATCCACTTTGCTTTCCAATCATCCTTGCTCAGCAATCCCATTGAAAAATGTTGTATTTCGCTCCAATCCCTTTCTCTATTTTGTTCATCCCATACTTTCAGCTTCCAGTAATAGTCCCTGCCCGGTTGCAGTGGTCTGCCGTTGAACGTTATATGCGAGCTTTCGCCGGAAATGACCTTTCCGGAATTCCAGATATTCCCCTCATTACGCGCGATTGTTTCCCTGCTATCCGCCACCAGCAGCTGATAAGCTTTTTGAGATTTACCTCTTTCGCCGGATATCATTTGCCAGCCAAACCTTGGATATAAAACATCGATCCCTAGCGGATTGACCAGGTACTCACAACGAAGATTAGTGATCTCAAAGCCGGTATCCGCAGGCATATGCCTGAAAGAGCATATGCCCAGGCTGATAACAATAAGATAAATACAGAAATAATAATTATGGATTTTCATTACAGCAGCGCTTTAGCAATCAGTATACAATATATCGAATTGAAAACAGACCGGAAAAAGAAAAACGGAATTGCAGCCATAATAATAACCGGAATTGTTTTTTAAAAAACAGCAGTGCATTGGCAATCATTTTTATCGTTGATCTTTCAACTGGAAACGCACGTGAAATTAGCAGGATTCTTTCAGCAAAACTTATACTTACATATCTAAAAAATATGTTTTTATAGCATCTCTTTTCCGCCATTTCAAACAATATTTTTTATGCCATACGGGCATTGATAAACGATAATAAGCCGGGATGCCTTTTGCCGAACAAAACTATTCCTGCAGAAAAACGTTTATGATCTGTATTGCAAAGCCATAATATATACTAAGGAGTAAGTAGTATTTTTCCCGTTGGTACAAAATGAAAACGGGGCATTCAAGGGAAATAATAAATTCGTTATCAATGCATTGAAACAACAAATATACCATCAATACCAACGGCAGGCTGTATGCAATACGGTAAGGAAAGCGATAAAAATCATATTTTTATCCCCGGCAACAGGTTAAAACCGCATCATCATTCAATAAATACTAAAAACACCAACATCAGATCATAGTTTTCAAAGGCATCAACGCCATTTTATCCATCAGCAACCATACTCATCCTAAAAACAGAAACAACTATGGGTTTACCATTTATAGAAATTATTGAAAGCACTACGCCGGATCCCAACTTATTGATGTGGAAGTTTGCGGATGAAGATAAAGAAATCAAGAGCGGTGCACAACTGACCGTCAGGGAAAGCCAGGCAGCATTGTTCTTAAATGAAGGTCAACTGGCGGATATCTTCCAGGCGGGAAGATATAAGCTGACCACAGAAAACATCCCGGTGTTGAGCAGCCTGAAGGGCTGGAAATACGGATTTAACAGCCCTTTCAAGGCGGATATATATTATTTCAACACACGCCAGTTTGTAAATAATAAATGGGGTACGCCTGCTCCTATCCTGATGACCGATCCGCAGTTCGGGCAGATCCGGGTCCGGGCATTCGGAAGTTTCGATATCCAGATCAAAGACATTGCCACATTCTTCCGTCAGTATACAGGCACGTTTCAGCAGTTCAGCATTTTCGAACTGCAGCATGAGCTGAGGGATTATATCGCTCCGAAATTCGGAGAAGTATTGGCCAATGAAAACATTACCATCACCGATGTTGCCGGGAATATAACAGACCTCGGAAAAAAAATAGAACCGTTCCTGAAGCCTTATTTTGAGCAGTTCGGACTGGAACTGAAACAGTTTGTCGTGACCAGCGTAACGCTGCCTGAAGAAGTTACCAGGCACTATGACAAAATAACCAGCATGAATATGGTAACGGATATGGATAAGTTCACCCAATTCAACACAGCACAGGCAATCGGTGAAAAAGGAACGGCTCTTAACGATGCCACCACCAGTGCCATGGCAATGGGGCTTATGATGAGCCAGGTGCCACAGAAGCAGGGGTTCCAGGAAGATATTACGACCAAACTGCAAAAGCTTAAAACATTGTTTGACGCAGGATTGATCGATGAAGCGGAATACAAGGCTAAAAAAGCAGACCTGCTTGAAAAGTGGTAACGGCAACGTCAGGTGAATGTATGATAACTAAAGTAAACGTTTAATATAACTGATAAACCACCATAACATGCCTGAAAAAAAAGTAACCTCCATACTGGATAAGCTGAAAAGCAAAGTACAGAACCAGGAAGTATATGGCGGCAAAGCACTAGAGAAAGAAGCCGGATTAAGTATTACCGACTGCCCGAATTGCGGGGCCGGCAGGGCACAACAGGATGGCATTACGCATTGCGCCTATTGCGGTCATGCATTCATTGCCGTAAAGGTGACAGACGGGTTGCATATCAGGAAAGAAGATAATTCTCAAAACAAGTAACCCATGTTTAACTTCTTCAGGAAAGGAACCGGTAAACAGCCGGAGAATACAACGGAAC
Organism: uncultured Chitinophagaceae bacterium; assembly: GCA_934502905.1. Taxonomy (GTDB): domain Bacteria; phylum Bacteroidota; class Bacteroidia; order Chitinophagales; family Chitinophagaceae; genus Agriterribacter. Next base: position 1,960 of record CAKSVK010000173.1, on the reverse strand, counting down.
CGGAATGGATAAAAACGCTGGGAGAAACCCAACAACGGCTATTCACTTTCCTGGATAAGCTGGAAGCAAAGATGGAAGAGCTGACCAATGCATCTATTCCCGAACTAAGATCCATGAAACAGGAAGATGAACGGAACTTCGGCTACCTGCTGAACGGCATACTGGGTCAACTGGAAAGCGTCCGGAAAAAAGCAAGGATAACCTATGAAGAGAAAGTGGAAGGCCTGTATGATCAATTGAGAGACAGTATAGATGTATTGGATCCCTGTTACAGGCGGTTATCTGATTTCCGGACGGAGTGCGCTGACAGGTACAATAACGTATTTGATGAAAAATACGAACAGTACCGGCATCAGATCCAGTCAACGGCCGAAAACGACTACGAAGCTATTTACCAATCCATACTGGATGAACATGAACGTATAAAAGACCGGTTCAAATGCCTTCAATGTGGTTGTGTTATCCCGTTAACCAAAATATATTTTATCACCACCCATATCACCTGTCCTTCCTGCCAGACAAAGAACACGTTTCATCCAAGCACGCTTGCCTCACGCCTGGAAGAAGTCGGGCGCGGGCTGGCAGAACAACGGACCCGTCATTTACTGGAGGAATACCATAGGGAGCAGGAGCGCGAAAGGGCTCTCTATCACCAGGGACATCAATTAAAGCTGAACAGTATTCATGATCAATCGCAGGCATTGCAACAGCAGATCAATGACATAGAAGAGCAGCGAAAAAAATCAGAGGCACGGGCACCACAACTGTACCGGGAATACCAGCGGGCCATGTTTGATGAATGGAAAAAGCTGGTACCGGACCTGGCAGAGCAAACGGAAAACTTTTACCAGGGACTGCAAAAAAGAAATTTCTGAATCTTCATTAAAACACAATAAAAATTTAATCTATGAGCTTGGATCCGAAAACATATCATGGTACCCATTACTCAGCAGCTGAGTTTGACGCAGCGCTGGACAAAAGAGTGGCAGATTACATTGAAGAAGAGGGAGACGATTACGATGAATCAGATTACTTCAGCCTGAAAAGAGAGATCATGCGGAAGTTATACTCAGAATGGAATCCGGATACCGATATGGATGATTTCTTACAGTTTGAAATGGCAAACTCTATGAAATACCATGGGTATGCAACTTCGGGATTCACTACCGAAAGCAACGGTAACCCATTGCTGGAACCCATACACGGTATTTCCCTGAAAGATTATGCCGCTATTGCGGCTAACCTCGGCGTCATTGACAATGAAAGATTATATAAGGCTTTCGGTATCGACCAGGTGATCTTTGATGAACTGAATACGTTATGGCCCAAGCGCATGCAGGAAGATGCGTCCTTTACCCTGGTTACCTTATATGGGCAATACTTTATGGAGATAGGGAGCCACCCCGTAATTCTGCAGCTCAAAGAAGGATCCGGCAACGAGGGCGGCAGTAATCCCCACCTGGAAAAGCTGAAAACCGATCGTTATTTCTACGAAGAATTATGTGGAGCACGCACCGCAGCCTATGAATACGGTATTGACGGGGCAAAATGGATCGAAGATCATTTTGGTATCGGCCTGATCGATTTCCAGACCGTAGCCATGCAATGGCTGACAGCCCAGAATCAAAACTTTAACTCCAACGACATCTTACATTACCAGGCATACCAGGATGCAAAAGCAACCGAGTACAAAGCTAAGTTTGCGGCCGAGCAGGGTGGTAATATAGCTGATGATGTAACATTCTAACTAAAGCTTTTGCAACCAGAGGGCTGACCCAAAAAGGTCAGCTCTCTTTTAATAGAGAACATTAAGTTGTGGTCGCCAGTCTAACTAAACGTATTATCGCACAATGTTCTCAAATTAACACCTGTGGCTATTTTATTACCCGTCAAAAATCTAAAAAACCCTTTTAATGCACAATGGAACCCTGATACTTACTTAAAGTGTAAAGCAAAAGAA
>CAKSVK010000172.1 GCA_934502905.1 uncultured Chitinophagaceae bacterium | reverse complement strand
GCCTGAGTGTTTCGTTTCAAACCAAAGTGTACCAAAAATAATTAAAAGTTAGTAGACATTTTCATAAATTTAATTAGGTAGAAAGGATGAAAATGGACAACAATTCTCAAAGGAAAAGCGCCGAAAGTTTAATCAAGGATATTAAGCGCAAAACCAATCGGACCTATAGCGCAGAAGAAAAGATCCGTATCGTAATTGAAGGTATGCGTGGCGAGGAAAGTGTCGCCTCTTTATGTCGGAAATACGGCATAAATGACAGCGTATACTACAAATGGAGCAAGGACTTTATGGAGGCTGGAAAAAAGCGTTTGAGTGGCGACACCGAGCGTAATGCGACCAGTGATGAGGTCCAGTACCTAAAAAGGCAGAATGATGACCTGAAAAAAGCGATAGCAGACCTTTATTTGCACAACGAGAACCTAAAAAAAAGTTTGACAGGCTTGGAGTAAATCCCAAAATGCGTAGATATATGAGATTTAACCAAAGCGAAAAATACGAGATCATCCTGTTGGTGGAGCAATCAGAAATAGGACTGAACAGAACATTGCTAGAACTCGGCATCCATAAGAGCACCTTTTATAAGTGGTACAAAAACTACCTATCGGATGGCTACGATGGCCTCTGCGAAAAACCAAAACATAGAAAGCAATACTGGAATGCCATTCCCGAACAGGAAAAGCAATTGATTGTGGAAACAGCGCTTAATTTCCCTGAGCGATCATCCAGGGAAATAGCCTATTTGTTTACCGATATTTACAAGCGTTTTGTTTCCGAAAGTTCTGTGTACCGCATCCTAAAGCAAAGGGGACTGGTTACGGCCCCAGCTTACGATCTGATCGGGGCATCCGGTGAATTTAAGGATAAGACACACAGGGTGAACCAGATGTGGCAGACCGATTTTACCTATTTCAAGATCATGGGCTGGGGATGGTATTTTTTGAGTACCGTATTGGATGATTATAGCCGTTTCATCATCCATTGGCAGCTCGGGCCACATATGAAAGAGCTGGATGCAGAAACCAGTATTGATGCGGCCATGCTGAAATCAAACCTTAAGGCGGATGAAAAACCAAAGCTTTTAAGCGATAATGGCTCCTGTTATATTGCCAACGGATTTAAAGATTATACCCAAAAGCAGGGGATAAAACACATTAGGGGCCGGGTTAGGCACCCCCAGACCCAGGGAAAGATAGAACGCTATCATAGGAGCATGAAAAATGTAATCAAACTGGATGTGTACCATAGTCCGCAAGAGCTGGAAAATGCTTTAAAACACTTTGTACATTATTACAACTATCAGCGCTACCACGAAGCTATCGACAATGTAACGCCCGCACAGAAGTATTATGGAAAAGCACAGCAGGTAATAGAAAGGAGGAAGAAAATCAAGACAGAGACCGTAAAAAACAGAAGAAAAGCATACCTGAAAAAGATGGAAGGTGACAGCTATATTAATGCTTTCAAAAGCAATTATTAATCATTAATTTTAAAACAAAAGTGTCTCTAATTTTTTAAGCAAAAAAGTGCACTTTGGTTTGAAGACATACAGCCTGAGCTATTCCCAGCTTCTTCGTCATGCGAATAAATATAGCCTGAAAACTCAGCTCCTTCTTTTCGCAAAAGTTTTCGGAAAGTTACATTTGCATTATCAGCATCAGACATTGGCTGTAACTCAATTATAAGAAACGGGTTTTCAGCATTGTCAAACTCTTTCCATCTGCTAATAATAGCCTTACGTTTAAATCTTAACTCTTTTTCCTTGTCAATTATGGATGTATAAATCGTCTGCAATTCTGATCGTAAAGTTTGAAGCTGTTGTTTTTGAGAGTCAATTTGCGCAAGCCTTACTGTCAAAGAATTTTTCCGCTGGATTAGTGTTTCATAAGTTTCGCTACCGAGTTCTTGAATTTTATCTAAAATAGCTTCATAGGCACTTTTTGCAGCCTCATATTCACTAAACCACGGCAAACTATTAAACTGAATTTGCAAACCTTCTTTGTAAGGAGTTAACAAGGCTAATGATTCGGAAATTTTTTGCGCTGCCTCTGACAAAGCATTTTGTACTGTATGAAGAAATTGAGTTGATTCACGCGTAAGTGCATTTGCTACGTTTTCGGCTGCTTCGATTTTCGGAACTTTGACGCTTATTTCTTCCACGTCATTAATGAACTGTGAAACTTTTTCCGTCGCACTTAGAAAAAACTCATTTGTAGCAGATAATTTATTGAAATTACCGAGGGTGTCTTTGTATTCAGAGCTTTCATAAAGTTGTATCTTATTGTTTGTGGAATCGAGTTGGGCTTTAAGATTATGTTCTTCTGAAATAGCAGACTGAAGTTGTCTTCCTTTTGCCCTATCGGCAAGCCATTTTTCTACTAATCTTTCTTTTTCTTCAAGCCATCCTTGTTTGTCAAACTGTGAGTCAATTAGCTCGATTAGTTTAGATGGGTTACCCGTCAGTGCATATAATTCCTTTTGACTAAATATTTGAATTGGAAATAACTCATTAATGTTAGAAACAACTGTTCCCACACCCCAATCGCCTAAATTTTCTTCCCACGCATGAAGAGTATAATTTTGTTGGTTCCATATTATTAAGTGCAACTTGCCGTCTTTAAAAATTTCTACTCTAATAATTGTTGAATCTCTTAACATTCCCGGCACACTCTTTCTTCCAATCTGATTAAACTTATTGAACTCTGACTGTATTTCATCAGGCATTTCTACCGTCCTATCAAGAGCTATACGCAGATAATTCAATATAGTAGATTTTCCTGATCCCCTGCCTCCAATAACAGAAGATAACCAAGGGCTTAACTTTGCTTCTAATGGTGTTCCGTTTCCTGCTTTAAAGCCGTTTGAAACTGAAATTGATTTAATAAAATATCTATTGCTAATTAAGTTTGGATCGTGAAAACATTCATCTTTCCTTATTATACCGTCTTCGCAATCGTGTAAGGCGAGTCTTAGAGCATCCAAAGAGGGGTTACTCATTTTTACCCACGTATAATTACTTCCAACTTGTGCAGCAATATGGCTATCAGAACCAAGAACCTCTGCTAATGACAGCTTCGATTGCCTATACAACTCAGGCTTTTCCAAAGTTTTATTGATCACTTCAATAGCAAGTAATTCTTCCGCTTTCAGAGCTTGAGAAAAGGTGTGTCCGGTAAGTTTAAATAGTCCGCACGCCTCATCAACGTGAGCAGGTATAGCAATTGCTCCTTTCTTGTGAATTTCCGCTATTATCTCTTCTACACTTTTTGGACTTACGGCATCAGAAGTTCCAAAATGTTCAGCGGGAAAATTAATCCCTCCCAATAGAGCGTTGATTTCCTTTGTTCCGGCGGCAGGGTCAAACAACGCAAGAATATGTATGTTACCCGATGCAGTTATCTCAACGCCAGGAAATAGAAATAGTTTTCGGTATCCAGCAGGTTTTGAGTCATCCAAAGACTGCAATGCCAATTTTAATTTATCTATCCATTCTCCAGAGTTATGGTCAGTGATAGCAACGCAATCAATTCCAGCCTGCATATACATTAATAACCAATTTTCAGGCGTAATGGACATATGTATTCCATCACCTTTGCCAAAATCATCAGATGCAGGTGTATGGTTATGAAAATCGAATTTCCACCATCGTGCGCCATGTATATGTTTTATCATTCTAATTCATTTAATCTTTTTTTGTTGCAACCAATAAATCCCTAACGTCCACATTCAATACTTTTGCTATTTGGCTTAGTGTTTCAATGCTTGGTTGTCTTCTGTTCTGAACGTAAGCATTGACCATGTTATAACTCTTATCAAGCTTTTCTGCCAACCATTTTTGCTTAATACCTTTTTCATCCAAAACTTCTTTGATGCGATTCATTTTGCTTCAAAAGTTAAGACATAAATGTAACTTTTTTGGGATAAAATATATCATTCTATGAGATGTTTTTTATTGCGTGTTGACTGAGGTTATTGCTTCCTAACCACCAAATGCGCTAATCCTGGATCGTTCAATAACCTTTCCATTTCAGACTGAATAATATCCTGTATATCCTGTTTAATCTGGAAATAATTACGTTGCACCATACTGCTATCCAGCTTGCGGATTATCTCAATCTCTTTATAGCTTTCTTCCTCTCTTTTTAATGCCTCGTGGTCATTGATGATTTCACAATGGAAGGCTTTTAAATCAATTTTATTATCCGGGTCGTCAGCTACCATTCCCACAAATTCGCCGGAACTTAGCGCAGATATTTTTGAAGGCGGTATAGCGGTTTCCAGTTGCTTTGAGCGGCTGATAGAGGTATCACCGCTATTGATAGAATAACTTTCCCTATCCTGCATGATTTTCCCGAAGCGTTCGGAAAGTTGCTTGGCTGTATCACCTGTAACTTGCCCGGCTACAATGTTGCCAGTGATATTCATAATTACATCTGCCTGCTCCCTGCCGTAATCTTTACGAAGCTGGCTGAAATCCTGAATGCCTAAGCAAGTGGAAACCTTGTTGCTCCTTGCTGTGGCTATAAGGCTATCCATGTTGTTCAAATAGATAGTTGGGAACTCGTCAAAAACCAAACTGCTTTTCAATTTTCCTTTCTTATTGACCTGCTTTACAAGTCGGGTTACATAAAGGGAAAGTACCGCTCCATAGATCTGGATCTTTTGCGGATTATTGCCCATGCAAACCACTTTCGGGTCGTCAGGATTATTCACATCGAGATTGAAATCATTGCCGGATAAAACATAATACAATTGTGGTGAGGAAAGCCTTGCCATAGCCACTTTAGCAGATGCTATCTGACCTTCTAATTGCTCCATCACATCGTTCAAGTAGGCATTTAAAAATGGATTGATCAATACCTCGCATTCCTTAGCAGCTTCTGTTCGGAACAGCGTAAAAAGGCTGTCATAATCTGCCTGCATCAGTTCTATGACGTGTGGCAACGTGCAAAATTCTCCATCCTTGTATTTCTTCAAATACCATATCACCGCCGTCAGGAAGTTAATTGGCGATTCCACGAAAAAATCGCCCTGACGCTTTATCCACTCTCTATTTAGTCCCATTAAAATGGTGCGAGCTGATTCCGCAGCATCAGTAATATCGGTCATGGCTGATGGCTCCAAAGGATTGCACCGATGGCTCCTTGTTAAGTCATCAAAATTGATCACAAAAAATCGCGGAGGCTTGGCGTACCTGTGCTTGTTTCTCAACCATGAATTGTAGGCAATCCTTGAAAGATCATCGAACTTAAAGTCGTACACAAACATGGTAAACCCCTTACGGATATGTTGGGTAATGACGTGCCTGATTACGAAATAGGATTTACCTGCTCCGGGAGTACCTAATACCATTATCGCCCTGAAAGGATTAATGATATTTATCCAGCTATTGCGAACCTTGTTTTTAAGGCGGTAGCGTGCCGGCAGGTTGATGGAAAATTCATTTTCCAGTAAACGTTCTTCCTGCGGGAACGTCTCGTTTTCCTTGTTAAAAATATCCTTGTTGTTGAATTTGCTTTTAATGATCCGGGAAAGCAATGTGCCTCCAGAAAGTATCAGTAAAAAACCTATTGCGGTAATGCTTATATAAACAATTGTCTTCTTCTGTGCAGGCAACTGAAGCATCAAGGAAAGGTAGCTGGCAAAATAGAGCAACAGCCCCGTTATGAGGTAGGCGAAAGCGGTTTTATAATTCAGTTTCTCATCCTTTCGGCCTTTGGCTCCGAGCAACGAAATCGCCAGAAAGCCTAAAGCAATCAGCTTGCTTTTAACAAAGTTGCTGAAGATACCTGTTCGGTAAATATTACCTAAAATGCGGTCGCTGAAAGTGCTACTCAACTCCCATTCCTGAAAGGCAGCATAGCAATAATAATAGAAGTGTATCACTAAAATAACGATACTGATCAACCTGGTCATGTCCAGAATTTTCCTCAGCGCCTGTTCGTTCTCACCTGTCTGTACAGCCATTGTTTTACGTTTTATTGGTTATTGGAAATGTTCTTGTTTCTTTTTCTTTTCTTGCCTTTTTTCTTTAGCTGACCGGGTATATAATCAGCTACCTGGTCGGGTTGTATCAAGGCATCCAGTGCATTGCCAACAGGGATGCTAATTGGAGCTGGCGTATGATCCTGGGGAAGCGTTTTAACGTCGCGGTCGGTCACTTGCGCAGGCTGTGTAGCTTTGCCTGCTTTTTGAGCTGTCTGTGGTAATAACTCTGACTTCATCACTTCTTTCAAGCCGCATCGTTCCTGTATGGCTTTGGCACTGTATTGCTTACCCAATGCACTTCCGTTGAAGACAGTTTTGGTCTGATGATCCACGTAGGTTATGCCATATATCAACCCGGCATCATTTTGACGCAAGGCAACGTGTATGCCCTTTCTTTCGAGTTGATTTACCAGTTCTTCCAATGTTGGCGTTTTACCAATAAACAACCTGTCTATTTCATTTTTTATGCGGCTTTTAAATGGTTGTCGTTTGGCATCATTCGGGTTAAATTTTTCTTCCAGAAATTTCAGAGTAGGCTTATTATAAAAGTCGCTGGCCTTAATGGGTACGCCTACAGGCTTTCCATCCTCATCCAGTATGCGGTAAACCAATCCGCCACCCTGAAAAATTCTTGAATGTTCGCTGCCCCGATCCGCCAGTACATTGTACTGTTTCAATACTGCATTTAGCTCCGGCAGACTGGTGTAGTGATATTTAAACAGTACCGAATCGAGTACATTGGTGATGGCTCTTTTTGTTTCTGTACGCCCGTATTGTACCTTCTTTGCATCAATAGGTTTTAACCTGAATGCTTGCCTTCTTGCATGGGCATCGGCGACTACAAGACCAAACATTTTTTCAATCTCTTTTCTTGCAGGTTCTGACTTGCGAATGCCGAGGTGATGCAGGTCAATGCGATTGCCGTTAGACTGGATATTAGTAGTAACTATATGAATATGCGGGTGACCTGCGTCATGGTGCTGATAAACAAGATAGGGCTGCTCGCCAAAGCCTAATTTCTGCATATAGACGTTGGCAATTCCCATCAACTTTTCCTTGCTCAAATGCGTTTCCGAAGGGTCAAAATTGAGGGAAATATGTACGCTGTTTCGTTTAACATTCTCTCTCAGTTCTGTCCTTTTCAGCAGATAGCCTAACTTAATCTTCAGGCTCATTTCATCAGCATTCAGCGGAAAATTTTCTGCTCCGATGCACTCTGCTACACCTTCTTTAACTTTGTTCTCATTGTAGTTGAAAATACGGTGCATAGAGTGGCCAGGCTTGATCACTGCAACCATATTTCCATTATTTTTTTTACGTTTATTCTGACCTCATCTACCTTATTGCTAAGGATATTTTTCTCCACTTCATACGCTATCAACCAGCTTTTAAATTCAGCGATCTGGCTGAGTGTATGGAGCTTTTTAACAGCTTGATTGAAGTTGTTTCCTACTGCATTTAGCTCGCTGCGAAGCCGGGTAAGCTCTGCCATTAAGTCATCCTGT
>CAKSVK010000171.1 GCA_934502905.1 uncultured Chitinophagaceae bacterium | reverse complement strand
TGCACCTGTCATTTTGCTCTGCAGGCACACTCATAATGCTCATTAATATATTTTATTGACTCTTCGCAGAGTTTATATAAAGTTGAAATATTGACATCGGAAAGTTTTTTTATATAAATGCAGGCTTTACTTATTTTGAATTTGCCGAGTTCAATCAAAAGTTCTTTACTTCTTTCTGTCGGAGAATAAACGTATAGTGAAAATGCTGCTTTCCTTGGAGAAAATCCAAGAATTGGCGCGTCGCCTTCGTGTCCGCTTGCGTACCTGTAGTGGTAGTTGCCGAACCCGATAATGGTGGGTCCCCACATTTTGGGCTCAAAGCCAGACCATTCCTGCATCAGTTCTGTCAGACGTATGCTGTCGGCTCTTTTCTGCTCGTCGTCAACAAATGAGCTTATAAAATCCATCACGTCTTTGCCTGTGTAAGTTGTCTTTGGTTTTGCCATAAGTCCGATTTTGATTACTGTCTTAAAATCTTCTCCATCTTTCTGCCTTTTGCCAATTCATCCACCAGCTTGTCCAAATACCTTGCTTGCCTTGTTAAAGGGTTTTCAATTTCTTCAATCCGATAGCCGCAAATTACGCCTGTTATAAGTTGTGCTTTGGGATTCAGGTTTGCTCTCTTAAAGAATGTTTCAAAAGTCACTTTTTCATCGATAAGCTCCTGCAGCTTTTTGTTATCAAATCCTGTCAGCCATTCTATTACCTGGTGTAATTCCTCTTTTGTCCTTCCTTTGCTCTCAACCTTGGTGATATAGTGCGGATATACAGATGCAAATGTCATTTTTGCAATCCGCTCATTGTGCTCGGGAGTTGGTTTCATATCCTGTGATTTAATGTTGTCTGCGAAATATATCGGTATCAGGTGCTTATACGGTCATTTAACATTACTGGAAATGGTTAAGCATTTGTTTCCCGTAAATCCGGGACTGGTCATGGCGGGCTTCGGGATAAAAATGCCTGCCGGATATCCTGCCTTTGGGCGAGGCTAATTAAAGATACAAAAATTCATTATTAATTCTATAGCTCCAGTTATAGAGGTATTGCATAGAACGAAATCCTGAACATTTATTGCGGCATTTGTTTATTTCTGATTTTGCCGCAATGAAAATAGCGCTTGCTGAAGGTAAAGGTCCGGCCGGGATACCAGCAATATAATATAAATGCGATGTCATGCTGCATTTACTTTTTTAGTTGCTGCATGACCACTTTTGCTATTTCTTTTGAACTGAACGGATTTTGTCCTGTGATAAGATTTCCGTCAACAAGCACTTTTGAGGTCATCGGGATGAAAGCCTTTTTGTAGTCTGCCCCTCTTTCTTTGAGTGATTTTTCAAGGTTGAACGGAACTTCCTTTTTTCGCCTGGCAAGACTTTCCTCAAACCAATTGAAACCTGTGATTATCTTGTCTTTGATTAAGTACTGCCCGTTTGATAATTTCACATTTAACAGTCCGCCGACCCCGTGGCATACTGCCGCAACAATTTTGTTGTTTTCATAATGTTGTCTGATGATAGCCTGAAGTATCGTGTCACCGGGAAAGTCGTACATTGTACCGTGTCCGCCTGCTAAATATACACAATCAAATTGCTGTTCAGAAACTTCGCTTAAGCTTTTGGTATGTTGCAGTAAATTTCTGAATGAGCTGTCTGTCCAATAACCTTTTGTTACTTTATCCAGCACCATTGGCTTCAGGCTTTCGGGATCAACAGGCGTGTTTCCGCCTTTTGTGCTTGCAATAGTTACTTCATAACCCTGCTCTTTGGCAAGGTGATAAATGTGTGTCAATTCACTAAGCCATAAGCCCGTTTCCAGCTTGCCGTTATCATACATTGCAACACTGGTGACTACCATCAAAATTTTCATTGTCGTCGTTTTTACTCGTTGTCAGGTTAAGGTTGCACGCAACAGGTTATCTTACCACCTTCTTTGTGCTTATGGCAATCCTGTTCCAGGCATTTATAGTAACTACCGCCATTATGATTTGTGCAATGTAATTGCCGTCAAAAAGCTTCACGGCTTGCTGATAGGTCTTATCGCTTAATCCGTTTTGACTGATTAAAGTTACTTCTTCCGTTATGGCTAAAACCACTTTTTCTTCTTCTGTAAATAATTCTGTTTCTTTCCAGGCATTAAGCAAGAAAATACGTTTTGCCGTTTCGCCCTGCTTTAATGCGTCTGAAGTGTGCATATTGATGCAAAAAGCACAACCGTTTATTTGCGAAGCCCGTATTTTAATCAGTTCTAAATGTGTCTTTGATAGTTGTGTATTTTGCAGATAACTTTCTAATGAAACCATTGCTTTATATGCGTTCGGCTCAAGCTCCTGAATGTCTATTCTCTGTTCCATCTGTTTATATCATTACGTTTTTAAACCCAACTTTATACCCCGCAAATGCTGTGTAAGTTTTTAAAGCTAATAGGATTACTCGTTTTAATACATAACCTTTTTACTTTGATTGTCCTGTTTTTTTAGCTAACGAAGCTACACAAATATTTTAATCCGTTGTTCGCTTTGCATGAGAGGTTAGCCCGGGAATTTCATTTTTTGAAGGGTTCCCTGATGGCTTCGCCGTTAAAGCGGAAAGTCCGTAACAGAGAACAGGCGGGAGTTACAGCACAAGTTTCATTATCATTGTCTCTGCCCGTTCATTATTTCGGTAATACCTTCCCGGTAGCTCGTGATTTTGAAATTAGGAAATCTGCTTTTGAATTTATTGGAAATAAAGATATTGTCATACTTATAGCGTGGCAACAACTCCTGTAATTCCCTTGCTTGTTTACTAAACAGGCTACCCAGTTTAAACATCCACATTTTTATGATAATGTAGCTAAACTCATTTTTACCCGGCTGCCCGGAAGACAGGTAAACTTCCGACGCAAGGTTTATGAGCTCTTTGTATGTAAGTCTGTTATCGTCGCAGGGCAAATGCCAGGTTTGGTTGTATGTGTCCGGCGTATTTCCAATCAATGCCATTGCACGGCTTGCATCAGGTGTCCAGATCAAGGTTCGTAACGTGTTGTCTTTGATCGGGACCTTCAGCTTTTTGCCTTGTTTGATATTATCGAAAATTAATGAGTTCGTAATGCTCTGTGTTTTTCCTGGTCCGTAAAATTCAGGAGCCCGGCAAATAACAGCTTTAATATTCTTATTGCAGATCTCGTCCAACAACATCGTGGCCATTTTTGCCCTTACGGTTGATTTCTGTCCAACGGGAACAAACGGGCTTTCCTCCGTTTGTGGTTCGCTGGTTTTATCATACATATAAGTATTGTCGAAAAACACCAACTTGCACTGATGTTTTTTACAGGCATCAATTACATTCCTCATCATTACAGGAAACTGCTCTGCCCACATCTGTGCATTCATTGGTAAGCCCACAGTCAGATATACGATGCTGCTGCCTTCCACAGCTTTATCGGTAGCTTCTGTGTCCATTAAATTCGCAGGAAACAATTGATCTGTGCTGTTTATTTTTTTAGGATTTCTGCTTACCAACCTGATGTCGGTCGTAAAGCTTCTATGCAATTCCCTTGCTAATTCTTCTGCTATCTGTCCGTTGGCTCCAAGTATTGTCTGCATATTATTTAATATCCGTTGTTTTATTGGGGCATCATTCTAAAGTTGCACACAATGGTTGAGCATTTGTATTCCCGTTCAGTAGTTCAGGCAGGACTGTCTTCTGACCTGTTTCAAGTTACAAAGTCTGTTGCTAATTCAACTGTTTAATTGATAACATCCGTACTGGACTATAACAGATAAGTAGGTGGAAGCATCGATGTCTATCCACTCAATCTTCATTATCGGCCCTAACTAATTTCATTCTTAACAGTGGATAGCTTCTGCCCTGGTCGTCCTTGTCAGTTCTCTCAAATATCTCAAATCCGGATTTCTGATAGAACTTTAGCGCCTTTGTATTCTGCTCATTCACGTCAAGTTTGTCAGCATTTAGCTCTTTTACCGCAAAATTTAATAATTTCTGTCCAAGTCCCTGTCCAAAATACTTTGGGTCTAAAAAGAGCATTTCAATCTTTTTATCCGCGACTCCGATAAAACCCGATACTATGTTTTTATTTGTCAAGCAAAAAACCTGAAAGTCGCCAAAATTTATGCTGCTGACTAATTCCTTAATTTCTTCAAAATCAGGTGAAGCCAAAAAACTGTGTGTAGCAAGAACTGATTTCTCCCAAATTGTCAGAACCTGTTCCCGGTATATGTCGGTGTATGGATTTATTTCAAAGTTGTCCATCTGCATAATGTGTTTCATTCTTTACTGTTCGCTCAATGCTTCTACCGGCGCATAGTGTCAGGCTGTTAGAAACAAAGGATTAGAAAGGATCTCTTTAATATTGATGTTTTCCCGGCAATGTAACAATATTATCATATAAAACGAAGCAGATAATCAGGCAGTTGCTATATTTTATCGGGACCTGTCTGCCGCAGGCAAATGCATTTGTTCTGACCTTCAGCATAATATCCTGAAATAGTCATATTTTTATTATACATTTAAGAGATAACTGTTTATGAGAATTGCCCCTGAAGGAGCAGCGTGCATTTATTATGGTGAAACTTAGTGACAAAGAACTGTTTTTGTTAATAAAAAAAGATGACTATTCGGCTTTTGACGAATTGTACAACAGGCATTGGTTGCAACTATTCAATAAGGCATACAAGCGTTTGCCTGATAAAGAAGCATGTGGTGATATATTACAGGATATTTTTGCAGATCTGTGGAATAAAAGGGCTGTGAGGGAAATAGAAAATGTATCAGCCTATTTGGGCGCTGCTGTTAAAAATAAAATTTATACGCTTTTAGCAGAAGGAAAAGCGGGAAATCATTTTGTGCAGCCTTTTGAAAATATGATGAGCACCGCTACCGCAGATAGCAGCTTTAACCAGAAAGAGATCAACAAGCTGCTTTACCTATGGATGCAAAGCCTTCCTAAAAAAAGGCGGGAAATTTTCCGCCTGAAATATTATGAAGGCGCTTCTACCCGCCTGATCAGCGAACACCTTAACATATCTCAGAAAACAGTACAGAACCAGCTGCTGCTTGCCTTCCGGGACCTGAGAGTTCATATTGCCGAATATGTTGCCGCGACGGGCGTTATTGTTGTTTTAAAAGATATATTTTTCCTTTAAAACGGGTCATTCAAAAATTCAGCCTTTTTGGGAGATTTCCCTTTTTTGCAGACTATACTAATATAAAGTCTTCAGCATGTCTGCAAATAAAGGAGCAAAATACTTAGAGGAACTTGCCCGAAAAGTAGTGGCAGGAACGGCATCGGAAGAGGAGATGTTGTTTCTTGAGGAATATTATAATGCCTTTGAAAAGCACGCTGATGAGCAGGTATTTCTTACTTCCGAAGAATTGCAACACTTTCAGCAGACTATCCGCCAGAGAATTTATAATCAAATAACCGATGCTTCCCCGTCAAAACACAACAGGTATATCATGTGGCGGTGGATCGCTGCAGCAATCTTCTTAATATTTATTGGCAGCGGCGTCATTTTCTTTCTTAAAAATACCAACGACACAACTATTGTAAAAACACTTCCCAAAAATGAAACGGAAGTTTTACCGGGTGGCAACAAAGCTATTCTTACATTACATGACGGATCAACCATTACACTGGACGATGCTCAGGACGGTTCCCTGGCACAACAGGGAAATACAGAGGTGAGTAAAACAGCCGACGGGCAGCTTATTTACAGATTGGCCGGAAAAGATCCATCTTCTCCCTCCATACAATATAATACGGTTACTACGCCCAGGGGGGGACAATACCAGGTACATCTGCCGGATGGCACCAAAGTTTGGCTGAATGCAGCTTCCTCTATCCGTTTTCCTATAAGCTTTACGCAAAACGAACGGGCTGTTACGATAACAGGAGAAGCATATTTTGAAGTAGCGCATGATCAGCAAGCGCCATTTATTGTTTCTGCCGGCGATACCAGGGTACAGGTATTAGGCACAAGCTTTAATATAATGGCATATGATAATGAGGACCTGCAAAAAACAACTTTGGTAGAAGGTTCTGTACAATTAACAAGTGGTGGCAGGATATCCCTCCTTCACCCGGGTGAACAAATGCAGGTAAATGAAAATGATTTTAAACTTGTTAAGCATGCCAATGTAGCCGCGGAACTTTCCTGGAAAAACGGCTTATTTTATTTCAAGGATGCCGATATACAAACCGTGATGAAACAGGCAGAGCGGTGGTATAATATTTCTGTAAAATTTAAAGGTAATATACCCGAAAAGCAGTTTAATGGTAAAGTGCCGCGTAATGTAAACCTTGCCGAGCTGATGGAAATTTTAAGCTTCTATGATGATATGGAATGCACCATTGACAATAACACTATTACTATTATGGCGGCATACCAATAATTAGCTTAATTAATTTAATAACCAAAACTTTTAACGAATGAAGTAACAAAAAAGATAACTGAAAACCGGGAAATGATTGGACCCACTTCCCGGCGAATAAGGAATTACTGCTTAGCATTGAAATGAATCCCTTACACTAACAATTACAAAAGTATGATTTCTCAACCAAACGGGAAGTACACGGAAAAGCCGTGCCTTCCATTTATTGCATTGTCTATGAAACTGACCATTATCCTGCTGACAACCCTTGTTTTGCAGGTAAGTGCAGAAAGCTATGGTCGGCAATTAAGTATCAACCAAAAGAATATTTCAGTAGCCACCCTGCTGCAGATTATTAAAAAGCAAAGTGATTACCATTTTCTGTATGATAATTTACAGGTCAAAGAGATGGTAATAAGAAACGTTTCTGTAAATAATGCCAGTGTGGAAGATGTGCTGAAGGAGAGCTTCAAAGGCTTACCGCTCAGCTATAAGATCGTTCGTAAAACCATTGTGGTAAAGCAATTATCAGAAACAGCTGTCACCATATCCCCATCTTCAGATCAGCCGGCACTACAAACAGAAACCGTGTCAGGTTTGGTAACCGATGCCAACGGGGCGCCGCTTCAAAAAGTAAGCATCGTTGAAAAGGGAACTATGAACGGTACTACTACCGATGCAGGCGGAAGCTTCTCAATTACCGTACAAGACAAAAAGTCAATACTGGTATTTTCCTATGTGGGCTACGAAGGGCAGGAAATCACCGTTGGCAATCAGAGTTATATAAAAGTGGCGCTTGTGCCTGCAGCCGATGCGCTTTCCGATATTGTTGTGGTGGGATATGGTAAGCAAAAGAAAAGCGACCTTACCGGCTCCATCAGTTCCTTGAAAGGCGACGACGTAACGGACCTCGGCACACAAAGGGTAGACCAGGCCTTACAAGGCAAAGCGTCGGGCGTGCTGGTAATGAACACCGATGGGGCACCGGGCGGTAACACCACCATCCGGGTACGCGGGATGAACTCCGTACTGGGAGGCAACAACGCGCTGGTTGTAATTGATGGCTTGCAGGGAGGTAGCTTAAATAATATCAACCCCAATGATATTGAGTCAATTGAAATATTGAAAGAT
>CAKSVK010000170.1 GCA_934502905.1 uncultured Chitinophagaceae bacterium | reverse complement strand
GTTTTAGAGCCGGTATCGCCTACCAGCAGCAGGCCTTTTTTTATCTGCCCGGACGACAGGTAAGCCGCAATAATATTTAGACCGTATACATAACCGCTACAGCCCAGCGGAACATCAAAAGCCAGCGTTTCCTGGCTTAACTGAAGCCGGTCCTGCAAAATGCAGGCTGTATTGGGAAGAAAGTGATAATCCGGCGTTTGAGAAACAAATACGATAATACCGATATCATTTCTGTCAATGTGCATTTCATCCATCAGTTTTTCGGCAGCGGCAACGCATAAGTCAGATGTGCACACATCTGGTCCGGCTACCCTGTATTCTTCCACACCTACGTTCTTTACAAAAGCCTGTATGTCATTTGCGGCAAAATTTGTGTTTTCCGTATTTACTTTTTTAGCAGACGGCACACATGCGCTGATACCTGTGATGGATACAAATTTATTATGTAGAAATGCCATGTATTCGTTTTTTAGTTACACGATTGTTCTCCATCCCCCGTCAAGGGTTATCGTTTGGGCCGTAATCCATTTGGAGGCATCAGATAATAAAAATACGGTGCAATAAGCCACATCCTCGGGAGTGCCATACCCAAACGGATAGGAAGCAACATCCTTTTCGATAGCTTCTGCAGAATGCACTTCTGTTGCCTGGACGGCAATATCTGTCTTAACCATTGCCGGTTCAAGTGTATTTACACGTATCTTTTGACCTGCCAGCTCCGAAGCCATTACCCTGCCGGCAGCAGACATGGCCCCTTTGCTGGATGAATATGCCAGCAGCGATTTACTACCTACCTGGTTAGAAATGGAGGATATTAACACGATAGAGGAATACAGGTTCCGTTTGATCTTTTTACGCTTTACAAGTTCAGACAGCATTAATACCGCGGAGTAATAATTGGCGCTCATTACCTGGTTAAGCAGCTCCCTCTTAACAAATTTCAGGGGTTGGTAGGACAGAATGCCTGTCGCATGTACATAACCATTGATCTCGGGAAGCATCTCCACGACTTTTTGAATATCCTCATCTTTTGTAAGATCTGCTTTTATATAGGAGGCATTTATCTCCCCCAGTCCCTCAACCATCTCCCTCAGCTTTTCTTCTCTTCTGGCCAACCCGATGACCTTGCCTCCACATTCAACAATGGCCTTGCAAATACTTAGTCCTATTCCGGAGGAAGCGCCTGCAACTACTATGGTTTTGTTTTCTAAGCTGAAAGGACCTGTTGCCATTTTTATCATTTGGAGTACTGTGAATGCAGTATTACCTGGATTGAACTACCGCAAATAAATCTTCCACCGTAGTAGCGTTTTTCAGATCTGCGCCGGTGATCTTTTTGCTATAATTGTCATCTACCATGGCTATTACCATCAAAGCCACCATAGAGCTCCACTCACCGATATTTTTAAAGGAAGTTTCCAGGGTAATATCTGCGGGATCTGTTTCATCAAACTGATCTGCGAAGGCTTTTAAGAACTCGTTCTTATCCATAGTTTATGATTTTTGATGTTAAACTGTATTTGTGCCTCCCGTTACAGGCCTGTCGGCATGGCGGGATTTCCCAGATAATGCCCATTATCTTTTACGGAACGATACAACATTGATAACGGAGAAATGGTGTTGTTATTACCTACTTTTTTGTATTGTAAAATGCCGGAGCTTACTCCAAAATTGTTGCCGTTCCCTATTTCTACTCCCCCTGAAATAAGGGCGTTCGTTCCAAATATATTATAGTCGCCGATGACGGTATCATGCCCGATCTTCACGCCTGCATTAAAGATGTTAAAGCTACCTATTTTGTTATCTGCCGATAGAAAACTATGAATCTGGAAAATATTACCAAAACCTATTTGCAGGGATTCATAATGAATGACAGTAGCGGGATGTGTAATATTGGGAAAATGTAACTTATCCGATACCAGCTGGTTTTTGATAGAGATAGTATTGTTTGATTTTCCAGCCGCGATAGCTATACATAATTCTTCAGGGTACGCGTTCAATTCTTTTATGACACCAAGCACCTCATATTCAAGATATAGCCTGCCCCTCTTTACCTTATCATCAAAGAAGCCGATAAAGTCCCAGACAGGTTGAATCTTATTGATCTCTTGAATGATCAGGTATACTTCCTTCGCAAAACCGCCTGCTCCAGCAATAGCTATTTTTTTCATTAAACTAAATTACAAGCAAAATTAAGATAGTTTTTCTATTTTCTATCATTCCGATAATCTTCTCTTTGGACTCTTTCGGTAATTGATCTCGGTTAAATAGTATCTTATTCACTTATTATCAAAAATCAGCTTTTCGTATCAGAATACCCGGTTTAGCACATACAAAAGTTACATTTATTCCACAGGTGTCTAAGAAATTACAAACAGGTTATAAAAATAGACCGCCAATATGGCAATTACAAGCGCAAGTATTTTCTTATCCTTAAGTAAGAACTTCCTGAAATAGTCTTTGATCAGACCTTCGTGTCCCAACTGTAGGAAATCAATAGTTATACTGGCAATCAAACTGCCTAAAACCATACCTTTCAACCCTGCAAGATAGTACATAATCAGCGAAAAAACCAGGTTGGTCACTAGTCCGATCCCGGTATACAGGGTAATATATTTTGTTTTACCTGAAGCTACGATAAGAGAGCCATAGAAGTTATTACGTAAAAGTCCTACCAAAAGGAAGGTCTGAAAGAGTATGACTGATTCTTTATAGTCAGGCGTGTATATAAAGAATATGATTTGCTTCGCAAATATCATCATCAGCAGTAGAAGGGGATAGGTAAGGTAAGAGACTTTCCTGGTGGTAATAAGCCAAAGATCTTTGGCTTCGTCTTTTCTTCCTTCGCTGATATACTTGACAAGCGTAGGGTAAATATTCTGTGAAAATGCTGCGCTGAGCATGGCAAAAATGGGGATTTCAAATGCTCCTACTGCAAAAATGGCAAAAGCCTCTTTTGTTTCAAGGATTGAAATAATCCCTTTATTAAGATTGATATTGATAATGCTCATGAATGTGGCGCAGTAGAGAGGAAATCCTATCCCCAGCATGTTGAATACGGACTTCTTATCGAGATAAGATCTTTTTACATAAATATCCGTTCCTTTAAATAGCCAGTATATCGGTAATCCAAAGGTGACCACCTGAAATGCAACCCCCAGGAACATATAATGCGACCGGGAGAAGTTCTTGAATATAACCGAAAGCAGGATCGCTGCTACCGTAGCCAGCATTGAAGCAATAATGATGGTAGAATATTGAAGTATCTTTTTTTGATTTACATAAGTGAATTTGAAAACCTGGCTGATCCCGTAGCTGATAAAAACCGCCGGAAACAGTAGACTGATCAGATAGAAGCTTTGGAGATTGATTACACCGTAATAATGCAATATGTTAAGCACTACTATGATGAAAAATTCGATCAACGCTATACCAAGGAATACATACAGAAAATTGGAGAAGTATAATGGCTTATTGTCATATCGTGCTATATAGTATTTATAACCTTCCGGAAAGCCGAAAGACAGCAGGGGTGTAGCAAGCTGAAGGATCATGAACATCAGCTTCCAGTCTGCGAGCTCCGTTATAGACAGGATTTTTGAGTAAAAGAAGTCAAGCAAAATGAATACCAATGCCAGTGTGCTCTGGGCCGCCGCCATTAAGATACCCGAAGCATATTGCGAATCTTTATATTTATGGAAAAGTGACCGGGATTTTGCAATTTTTGTACCTATAAAGGACATAATCATTAATGAATTGGTAATCTTTTGAAAATGCTAGGCTTTTATGGCACGATCGTCTTTTTTCTCGGGGTCCCTTAAAAAAGAGTTAATGATGAGTATAACGGTCAGCATGATCCAGAATTCTCTTTTACGAAGGTGGTAGGTATAAGCCCAACTTATTGCGCATCCCCAAAAGAACGGCATAAATATCTTTTTATATTGAATGAGCTGTTGTTGAAAATCTGTAACAATAAATGCAGGCTTGTAACGAATGGTCTTTAGTAAGAAAATGAAAAACAATGAATAGCCGATGAACCCTAGAACACCTCCCTCTCCAATGATTTTGAAGTAGGTACTATGTACCTCATGATCTCCATATTTTTCGGTAAAGGCGCCGATACCGCTTCCCGAGAGTGGATTGTCCTGAAATGATTCAAGACTGGTTTTGATGTTTTCCGCAATAAACCCTTCCTCCGTGACATCATGAGTACCGTCGATGTTGCCCACTATTCTTGATTCGATTTTGCTTTGAATGCGGGCATCCAGCTCTGGTGAAATATGTTCCAGGTTCAGAAAAATGATGGTAAGAAACAAGCCGAGAATAAGTGTCGCCATCAATGCCTTAGCATTATGGTGTACGATATTCAGGAAAAAGATACCAAAGAAAAAGCCGATATATGCAGCGATCTTTCCGCTTACCAGCAAAAACATCACACCGCTGATGATACCGATATTCAGGATGCGCATTTCCTTAAGCGTAAAGCTGTTTTTAAGACTGCTTAGTCTTGCAGGTAATAAGATGGCCAACATAATCAATACATAAGCACCTGCCTGGCCGGCATTCCTGAAAGTGGATAAAATCTCTCCGGCAGCCCGACTGGGGAACAGCCGGGGCAGCCCGACATTGCCGGCAAAAAAGTCGTATATGCCAATTATGAAAGAAGCTGTGGTGGCGATAGAAATATCGAGGAACAGCCTTTTCAGGTTATAGAAATATACATTATAGACAACCAGCACAGAAAAAAGCAGAAAGAGTAAAATTACAATTTCCACGACGGTGGTGACAGGGTTCAGGCTGAATATTGCCGTTCCAAAGAAAAAGAGGATCATCAATGCAGGAGCGCCCAATTTGGGATTATATATCTTTTTGACCCCGAATAAGAGGAGAATGGCTCCCGCCAGTATGACGTCTGGTAATGTGATACGTGCCATCAAACCTATGCTGCCGAAGGGTATTATTATAAAAGATAATAATACATATAAGCGTCCGAGTAAATTCTTGTCTACACTTTTCATAACCAACCTTACCTTCTCCAGTGGTTTAAATTCAGTCCTAATGATGTTGTGTTGTTGTCAGCAAGTTTTGATTTCATTTGTTTTATTTTGTTTTGGCACCTCTTAATAGTACACCAACGCTTTTATACTCATAGATTAGCAAATAGGAATACCAGCTTACAAAAGAAGAGCTTCTTGAGGCAAGTTGAAATGCCCATTTAAATTTAAAAGCCGTTAGATATCTCAACACAGCTCTTCTTACATACCGGCTGTAATATCTTTTCATAGCCTTGTTGGTTATGCTTTTCCGGTCAAGATGAAAAAGCCAGAATTTCGTGGGTGGGGGCAAAATTGACATCGCCCTGTTCTCTGTATCTACGCGATAGCTGGCCATGACTTCAGGAGATGCAGCTATGGTACAGAACCTGCCTAACCGGTCCCACATATCATAATCTTCTCCATAGGCGATCTGTTCATTAAAAGTACCTGCTTTCCGGAATCCATTTTTTGTAATGCAAATGGATGAGGCATGCATGATTGGCGCCCTGTATACAGTTTCGAAGTAGTCTTCGACAATACCCTGTTCTTTAACACCGAGGGAATACATCACCACATCTTTTGAACTGTTACATGAATACGCAGTTGCAAATACATCAGCATCGGGGTATTTTCTTATTAACCCGGCAATTGTTTTCAAAAAATCTTTGTTCCAAAGATCATCTCCATCAATAAAAGCAATATGATCAAATCTGGCTTCAGCAATCCCCCTGTTTCGTGCACTGGAAACGCCACCGTTTGTTTTGTCCACAAGGCGTATCCTATCGTCTTTAAATGATTCAACTACTTTTCTGCTATTATCCGTTGATCCGTCATTCACAATAATTACCTCGAAATCCGTAAAAGTCTGTTGCAGCACACTTGGCAATGTATGCCTGATACTTTCCTGTTTATTGTAGAGCGGAATTACAACTGAAAACATATCGGGTTTTTAGGATGGTATTATCGTTTAAATAATCTATCCCAGAAATTCTTTTTTTCCGGGGCATCAAAGTATTCGGTATAGCCGTAGCCATAATTTCTATATGCTCCATACCTGTTCTTTTCTCCTACGCGATTGAGTATGGTATAAAGTGGCTGATCGGGATTCTCCTCTTTCTTCTTGTTTATTTCCTTTAAAACAAACTTGAAAGTAAATGCATTTCTCAATACAATAATACTGAGATCTGCATAAGCTGCCAGTAAAGATGAGTCTGTTACCAGGGTATACGGCGGGGTGTCAAAAATGATATAGTCAAACCTTTTCTTAAGCTCGGTAATTAACATCTTCATCCTGTCTCCCAGTATCAGCTCTGCCGGATTGGGAGGAATCGGGCCGGATCCCAGCAACCAAAAATTTTTATCAAACCCTTTTACTTCTTTCAGCATTCCATCCAGATCAGATGACCCGTTGAGGAAATTGCTGATACCGGTATCGGCTTTGATGTCCAGGTTTTGCCTGAGCCTCGGCTTCCTTAAGTCAAATTCCAGCACTACTACCTTTTTGTTCAGCAATGCATAGCTGGCAGCAAGGTTGAGACTGGTAAATGACTTGCCTTCTTCCGGCCTGTGGGAAGTAACAAGAATGATATCACTTTCCTTACCACGTCCGGTAAAGCTGATATTGGTCCGGATAACCCTGAATTGTTCTGCTATAATAGACCGGCTGCCTTTGGTAATAACGATCGGGGAATCTGATTTTTTGGAGTAAGAAACTTCACCCAGCAAGGGTGCCAGGCATTTTTCTTCTACTTCAAGTTTACCTTCAATCTTGTTGTTCAGCATATCTTTCAGGTAAATGAATGCGATGGGCAGCACCAGCCCTAAAACAATAGCCAGCAGGTACACTATGCCCCGGTTTGGACTCACCTGTCCGATTCCTCTGGGCGTTTCCACCATTTTGGTGTCTATATTCGTTGAAGCCAGGGCAATAGCCGTTTCTTCTCTCTTTTGCAGTAACAGCATGTATAGCTGTTGTTTTACATTCTGATCCCTGTTGATTTCTATCAGGTTCTTTTCAATACCCGGTATAGTGCTGATTTTAGAAGTTAGGGTGGCTTCTCTTTTCGTGATATCGGACAGGGCCGTTCTATAGCCTGTTTTAAGGGTATTGATATTAGAAAGGATACTCTGCCTGATATTGGATATGTTTTTTTCCATATCAATATTCAGCGGATTTTTTGGGCCGTAGATCTGTAATTTCCTCTCTCTGTCCAGCACCAGTTCATTGTGGCTTTGAATAAGAGCAGCCAGGGTAGGCTCTGTTATACCAACAGTGGAAGGTACCAACTTCAGGTCCTGCTGGTCCGCCCTGATCTTTTTCTCCAGCCCTTCCAGGATGCTTAACTGAGTTTGCTGCTCTGCTTTTTGCTGGTCAACAAATTGTGCCTGCTGGATGTATTGCTGTGCCTCAGCGCCTATATCGGTTATTCTCTGGTTTCGCTTAAAATTGGCTACCTGGTTTTCTACTGTTTGCAATTCTCTTTCTACCAGCGCTACCC
>CAKSVK010000169.1 GCA_934502905.1 uncultured Chitinophagaceae bacterium | reverse complement strand
GCGATATCCCTTCAGTTCCAGTCCGTTGGATATCACCGATAGCTTTTCTGCTTCTCTCATCAGCGGAGGGTCGGGAATAGCTGCCTTTCGCGGCGTTGAAAATAATTTCAGGGCGCTGTATGCTGCGTAAGAGGGAGAAAGAAGGGACAGAACGGAATACCGGATACGGACCCACTGGAGCTTCACCTGTTTTGACACACTCATATCATACCTGTTTAGATGGTAGCCCTGGCGCTGATGTCGGCATCAATAGTCGTGAATTCACCCGCCAGGTATTTGAAATACCCGGTGATGGCTATCATTGCCGCGTTATCCGTACAATATTCAAATGCGGGGATAAAAGTTCTCCAGTCCTCTTTTTTGCCCAGTGTCAAAAAGGCATTTCTCAGTCCGCTGTTAGCTGATACTCCCCCGGCCAGGCAGATATCTTTAATGCCCGTCTGTCGGGCGGCTTTTTTAAGCTTGTTCAGTAAGATGGAAACAATGCGGTGCTGCACAGACGCACAGATATCAGCCAGGTTGTTTTTTATGAATGTATTCTTTTCTTCCTCTGTAGCCAGAAAAGTTTCCTTGTACACATTGGCTGTGCCGGCATTTTGAAGGAAGTATAGTATGGCTGTCTTTACTCCGCTGAAGCTGAAGTTCAACCCCGGGATCTGGGGTTCGGGAAACTGGAACCTTTCCGGGTCTCCCTGTTGCGCGTATTTGTCTACCAGTGGCCCGCCGGGATAAGGCAGGCCCAGCATTTTGGCTGTTTTGTCGAATGCTTCTCCAGCTGCATCATCGATGGTCTCTCCAATTACCTCCATTTGACCGGCAGCGGTACACAACACTATCTGCGTATGCCCGCCGCTTACGGTAAGGCATAAAAAAGGAAAAGAGGGTTTGGGGTCGTCTATAAGATTGGCCAATACATGCGCCTGCATATGGTGAACGGCGATCAAAGGCTTGCCGAAGGCCAGGGCCAGTGATTTGGTAAACTGCGCACCTACCAGCAACGATCCCGTTAAGCCGGGCGCATAGGTATAGGCAAAGGCATCAATATCCTTCAGACCAGATCCATCCCGGCCTGCCTTCTGTAAAGCGGTATGAACCACCGGCACAATATGCTGCAGATGGGCTCTTGAAGCCAGCTCCGGTACCACACCTCCGTATTGTTCGTGCACTTTTTGAGTGGCTATGACATTTGAAAGGATCTTTCCGTCTACGCAGATGCTGGCGGAGGTTTCATCACAGGAAGATTCTATTGCAAGAATGGAGACCTGCCCGGTTGTTTTTTGCATGAACGCAAAATTACAATGTATTGTATAAGCGGGGGAACTATTTTATGTAGCTGAGCCGTTCTATTTTAATGGCTCTTGTGCCTTCTGCCAGCACAGACCTGGAGGAGTCGATGATATAACAAACCGCTACCTGTTTCTCGGGCATCAGTATCACATCACTATTAATGGCGCAGGGTATCAGTGTCAAGCTGTCGGGAGTTACAATGATCAATCGCTGGTTCTCAGTATCTTCAACAACAAGGCCCCTGCTTTCAATGCTACATACCTCTTCCGGTTTTCTTTCCTTCGAAAAGACAAACAGCAATGATGATGCGATGAAAAGGAATGTTATGTAAACAAATTTCAACATTGGGTTTTATTCCGGATATTACAACACTATAAACGCTTTGAAGAGTCGTTTATTATACAGAAAATGCAACGTGTTGATAATCATTAATTTATGTTGTATTGTTATAAGTTGTCGCAAATACCCACCCAATATGGCATGTTCAGCCGCTTTTATTCTTGTGGTGCTGATTAATTTTACAGTATGTAATACGGCATTAAAAAAATAAAAACTATCGTCATGAAAATGTTAAGCTTCTCCGTGGATATCAGTGCTACGGCGCAAAAAGTAAGCAGCACTATGCTGGGTACCGGAACCTATGAGCAATGGACTGCTGTATTCAACCCGGGCTCGTCTTTTGAGGGCAGCTGGAACAAAGGAGAGAGAATTTATTTTGTCGGGGAGAAAGATGGCAAAAAAGAGGGTATGATTGCCGAAATTGCGGAACATATTCCTAACCGGCTTGTTTCTATCCGGCATATCGGGATACTGGATGGAGAAAGAGAAGTGCTGGAAGGACCGGAAGTGGAAGGCTGGGCCGGTGCATTGGAGAATTATACTTTT
Source organism: uncultured Chitinophagaceae bacterium (assembly GCA_934502905.1). Classification (GTDB taxonomy): domain Bacteria; phylum Bacteroidota; class Bacteroidia; order Chitinophagales; family Chitinophagaceae; genus Agriterribacter. The sequence continues at coordinate 5,371 of CAKSVK010000169.1, read as the reverse complement.
AATGAAGAAAAAGGAATAACGACCGTGATTGTGAATGTTGATACGAAGGAGGAATACGTGGAATATTTTAATGAAACATGGCCCCGGGCTTTAAACAAGTTGAAAGAAATAATAGAAAAACCATAACAAGCTTTTAAACAACTAAAACATTTTTTATGAGGATCTTTTTTTGTGTTGCCCTGTTTGTTGCTTTCCTTCACACAGGCAGAGCCCAGGAGGTACAGCATGACAAGGACTTTTTGCTGAATTATTATGAACAGACTTTAGAGAACCTGGAAAACGCGGTGGAAAATCTCAGCGAGAAACAATTGCAGTTCAAACCCGGCCCGGACAAATGGTCTGTCAGTCAATGCCTGGAACATATTGTATTATCGGAGAAGATGCTGCTTGACTTCGTAAAGAAAAGCATGAGCCAGGATCCTGCACCTGAACGCAAGGCAGAAGTAAAGATCACTGATGAAGGACTTATAAAAGGCATGACAGACCGAAGCTTTAAAGCCCAGGCGCCCAACGAAATGGCACCCAAGGAAAAGGGCATTTATAAAACAGCCGCAAAAGCGCTGGATGATCTCCGCACGCAAAGACAGGAGATACTGGACTACCTGAATGATATATCCCTGGAGGAGATGCGTGACAGGATATCAGACTCTCCGTTTGGACCGGTGGATGGATTCCACTCTTTCCTTTACATACCTGCACATACAGCCAGGCATACCTTGCAGATCGAGGAAATAAAGAATGCCAAAGGTTTCCCAACCAAATAAAATGGGGTAATAAACAAAAAGAGGAAACAGCGAAAGTTGTTTCCTCTTTTTGTATGAGCATAGTAGTTGTCCTGGTTAAAACTCTGCATTTTTAGGGGTCCGGGGAAATGCTATAACATCCCGGATATTACTCATTCCTGTAACAAACTGCACCATTCTTTCAAAGCCCAGTCCAAACCCGGAATGAGGCACTGTTCCATAACGACGCGTATCCAGGTACCACCAAAGCTCATCAGCAGGTACATTCATTTCTTTCATCCTTTGCTCCAGCCTGTTCAGCCTTTCCTCCCGCTGAGAACCGCCTACGATCTCTCCGATACCCGGCGCCAGGATATCCATGGCGGCTACGGTTTTGCCATCATCATTCATCCGCATGTAAAAGGCTTTTATTTTGGCCGGATAGTTCGTAACGATCACTGGTTTTTTAAAATGCTTTTCTACGAGATATCTTTCATGTTCGCTTTGCATATCCACACCCCACGCCACAGGGTAGGCGAATTTTTTCTTTTTATAAGGAGTGGATTGCAGGAGTATATCTATTGCCTCGGTGTACGTGATCCTTTCAAAGGGGTTATCCAGCACAAAGTTCAGCTTTTCAATCAGGCCCATTTCACTCCTTTTATCCTGCGGCAGCTGCTTTTCTTCCTCCGCCAGCCGGTTGGCCAGGAATGCCAGGTCGTCGCTGTTATGCTCCATTACGTAGCGGATGATATATTTGATAAACGCTTCCGCCAGGTTCATATCGTCTTCAAGGTCGTAGAAAGCCATTTCCGGCTCTATCATCCAGAACTCCGCCAGGTGCCTGGGCGTGTTGGAGTTTTCCGCCCTGAAGGTAGGTCCGAAGGTGTAGATCTCACCAAGGGCGGTTGCACCCAATTCTCCCTCCAGTTGCCCGCTTACCGTCAGGTTGGTAGATTTCCCAAAAAAATCCTCTTTGAAATTAATGCTGCCATCTTCGTTCCTGGGAGGGTTATCCAGCGGTAGTGTTGTTACCCGGAACATCTCACCTGCTCCTTCTGCATCACTTCCTGTAATGATGGGCGTGTGCAGGTAAACAAAGCCTTTTTCATTAAAAAAGCGATGAATGGCAAATGCCAGCGCATGCCTTACCCGGAACACTGCTGCAAATGTATTGGTACGGAAACGGAGGTGCGCTTTTTCCCTCAGGTATTCCAGGCTGTGCTTTTTAGGTTGTATAGGATAATTTTCCGCATCGCTGTCCCCCAGTATTTCAATAGTTTCAGCTTTGATCTCCAGCTTTTGTCCCTTGCCTACAGAAGGGATCACTGTGCCTTTGATCTTCAGGGCAGATGACAGGGTAATCCTTTTCAACAGTGTTTCCTCAAATTGGCCGAGCGCTGCCACCACCTGTATGCTGGCATTGGTGGAGCCGTCATTGAGCATAATAAACTGGTTGTTCCTGAAGCTCCGGACCCAGCCCATTACGGTAACTTCCTGACCATCGGGCTCATATTGCAACAGGTCTTTTATTTTAATTCTTTGATTGAACATATTTTTTTATTAAAAAACTCGTTAATTTATCCGGTAAACGACAGCATTTTTTGCCGGCTGGCAAAGATAGGTTGTAATTTTTTTTTGAGTTTCAGAAAATAAATGTAACATTGCCGCAGGAATCTAACTGATCAGTTCTTATTTTTGCTCCAGGATTCTATCAGATTTAGCCATTCCGCACCAATTTCATTCAACCAAAAATTACATTTCAACGTTTCTCTTTCAAGGTATTTGTTTTGATGAGAACCACTATTAGTACTTTATTTCTATTCTATGTATGACATTTTGCAATTGAACGACATGCTCGTTCCTGAACTGCTTGATATTGCTGAGCAATTGAGTATAGCTAATGCAAAAAAGCTGGACAAGCAGGAGCTGATATATAAAATTTTAGATAAACAGGCTGTTGATAACAGTGACACCAAGGCTGATAATGAAAAGCCCAAGCGGAAACGCGTGGTAAAGACCACTACCTCCAATATTACCGAGGAAGCCCTCGTGGAAACAGAGGATAAAAAACCTGCTGCACCTGCTAAAAAGAAAAAAGCGGAAGCAAAACCTGAAAAAAAGGTTATAAAAAAAGCTAAAACACAGCCTGAGGCCAAAACGGAAGAGACGATCACAGAGGAAGAGCCGGTTGTTGCGGAAGAAGAGACTGTGGAAGAAGCCCCTGAACTGGCAGAGCTGCCGGAAGTAATTGAAGAGCTGCAGGTGGAGAAAAAGTCCTTCTTCAATAAAAAGGAACAATTCAATATAGAGTTTGATGGCGTAGTGATGAGTGAGGGCGTGCTGGAAATGATGCCCGATGGTTACGGCTTCCTGAGAAGTAGTGATTATAACTACCTGTCGTCGCCGGATGATATATATGTATCACCTTCTCAAATCAAGCTTTTCGGACTTAAAACAGGAGATACTGTTACGGGATCTGTCCGGCCTCCAAAAGAAGGGGAAAAATACTTTGCCCTCTTAAAGGTAGAGCACATCAACGGCAAGTCTCCCGAGGAAGTAAGAGACAGGGTGCCTTTCGACTACCTGACCCCACTGTTCCCTTACGAAAAACTAAATATGTTTACATCGCCGTCTTTATACAGCACGCGCATTATAGACCTGTTTGCTCCCATCGGGAAAGGACAAAGAGGATTGATAGTGGCACAGCCGAAAACCGGTAAGACCGTGTTGCTGAAAGACGTTGCCAATGCAATTGCAGAAAACCATCCTGAATGTTACCTAATGATCGTGCTGGTAGATGAAAGGCCGGAAGAGGTAACAGATATGGAGAGAAGCGTGAAAGCGGAAGTTATTGCTTCCACCTTCGATGAACCGGCAGAGAAACACGTAAAAGTGTCTACCATTGCGCTGCAGAAAGCGAAACGCCTGGTAGAATGCGGGCACGATGTGGTAATCCTGCTGGACTCTATCACCCGTTTGGCGAGGGCGCATAATACGGTAGCCCCGGCGTCAGGTAAGGTATTGTCCGGTGGTGTGGAAGCTAACGCTATGCAGAAACCGAAGCAGTTCTTTGGTGCTGCCAGGAAAATTGAAAACGGCGGATCACTGACCATTCTTGCGACCGCACTGATCGATACAGGCTCTAAAATGGATGAAGTGATCTTTGAAGAGTTCAAAGGTACCGGTAACATGGAGCTCCAGTTAGACAGGAGGCTCGCTAACAAACGTATCTTCCCCGCAATTGACCTGGTGTCCTCTTCTACCCGTCGCGAAGACCTGCTGCTGGACAAAGATGTGCTGAAGCGTATGCACCTGCTGCGGAACTACCTGGCAGATATGAACACAGAAGAAGCTATGAGCGAACTGCTGAAGAGGATGAGAGGCACCAAAGACAATTATGAGTTCCTTGCCAGCATGAACGGTTAGTTACGCAACAGCTTACAAATAAAATTTATAGGAAAAAGTACTCCAACACACCGGGGTACTTTTTTTATGGCAGTGGATGAAAATGTATCAGGGCTTGTGTAGGTTGGAGGGTTGGATTTCGGAGCGCTCGGAGAATATCACTGCAAATCAGCATAGTTTCCTGACCCGCTCATGGAACGCACATGCACTTGTAATATTTTCGTTTCTGTTACATGTCAAAAGTAAAATAATAGGCTTTCTGGTCCAAGGTATCGTACCACAAATACGAATAGATTTCATGGTTGCTTTTTTTCCAATAAGGCTTCAGAGTGCTGATTTTCGTGCTGTCCCACCATGGAAAATTATGCCACAAGCCACTACTAAAGTTATCTGGCTGTTCTGTTTTGGTTAGATTTAAATGGGAAACAATTTTTTTTAATGTTCTGGTGTCACAATTAAATGCAAATTGATAATCATGATCTATGCCCAATTCATCTGCGTGGCAATAGATGTTCTTTACGTCTTGCGTCGGATAGAACCCAAAGAACTCTGAAAATCTTTTTTTGTTAAATTTTGTATCTGGCTCATAGGCATCAAAACGAGCGATAATTTTATCACCAATGTCATCCTTCTTTTTTGATAAAGTTGTTTTTGTCTTGTCTACTACTTGATATCCCTTCCGCTTTACTTTGTCGCACGAAAAAAGAGTCAAAATAACAGCAAAGGTCAAGATAGACGTCTTTGGAAATTTAAGCATCTTGGATGTAAAATAATGAGCTATGTTAAAGCATTTGTATTTCCAGAAAGCCGGTACAAGTTCTGCAGCGGTTCCGAGACTCCAGATAGAAAATCCACCTACCGGGTTTGCTTAAAAATACAAAAGTTTGTTGTTAATTCTACTATTCAATGTATACGTCTGGATGGGAACAAGATAATAGATCAGTAAAGCCAGGGCAACGTAAATACGATTTGCTGCTTTATGTCTGGCAGGAATTTTACAACCAAGCTACAACCCATAATTGCTTTCAACTTAGCGACTAATTTCATACAAAGCATATTAGTTCAAGTTCACCTGATGTAAAATACTGCTCCAGTATTGTTTCTGTCTTTTGCATATGCACCTGTCATTTTGCTCTGCAGGCACACTCATAATGCTCATTAATATATTTTATTGACTCTTCGCAGAGTTTATGTAAGGTTGAAATATTGACATCGGAAAGTTTTTTTATATAAATGCAGGC
>CAKSVK010000168.1 GCA_934502905.1 uncultured Chitinophagaceae bacterium | reverse complement strand
ATATGGGCCCGGCTTTAATATTACGGCGCTACGCGCCTTTTTTCCGTTCTCTCTATTTTCCTGCAAATATTATCGCTGCTACACAGCTTGCCTGCCGGGTATCTTCGGGGTGTTGTAACGTTTTACTGCTATGTAGGACGGATCATCCGGCAGCCGAGTTCTGTGCCTGACCTGTCTGCTCCCAAAATTTGTCAAACAGGAACTATTAAAACCCGGTAATTTAATTTTTCGCTTTTCCCGATTTGTTGACCTGAGAAGCAGGCGCAGCGCGCCCACATATTTGTAGCCACTTTAAGCCGCAGCGCGGCGGAATATTAAATTATTCCGATAAATCTGAGGCATAAACATCTCCTATGTTATCTCCATTTGATGTTCATTTTTCCCGATTTGCTGACCTAAGTTGGACAAGGCAGGAGAACCTGTAGGATTTGTTGTAAAGCCTGCTGTGTGAGGAACCCTATAGGTATATTTTAAAAGCTCATCCTGTTCCTGCCGCCCGGCCCCATTTCGGCCGGTTGCTGTCCGGTAAACTTCATGATACGGTAAGTAAAGGTCAGCATAAAATACCGCGTCAGCCTGTTTGCCCTGCTGTCTATGATGGCGTTTCCGCTTACATTACGGGATATGTTCGTGTTTTGATTCAGGATATCAAATCCCGAAAGCCGGATGAACCCGTTCTTCTTTTTGAAAATGGTTTTTTCCAGGGATGCATTCAGTAGCGTCGGATTGCCGGTAACATCTGCCGATAACCCATTGTTGATCACATAGCTTACATCGTAACGGAGAATGATACCTGCAGGAAGGTCCAGGCGCATATTGCTTCCGAAAGTCCAGGCATCGGAGCGGAGCCTTTCACCGTTCCGAGTAAGGGTGTATTGGGTGGAGTTCAGGCTGTATGCGCCATTCACGCCCAATTCCAGCCATTGCTGAATGTTGAAGTCAATATTTAGTCGCTGAGTGGTTATCCAGTTGTTCCCTGTATTTTTCTGGCTGTTTACCAATCCCACATCGTGGTTATAGTTAATCGTTCCATTATACGACAATACATATTTCCGGTTCTGAAAAGGAACAGAATAATTATAGAACCCGGTCAGTGTATAATAACCGTTCATATTCTCCGGCCTGCTTAGTTGGGCGCCGCTGCTGTCCAGGTTGATATTGTCGTTCACGATCCTGTTTTGCACCATGTTACCGTTGAAGCCCACAAACAATACCCGCCCGCTCGTAAAGTTGAAATTGTTGAAGAATACCCGGAAGTTATGGCTGAATTCAGGCTTAAGATCGGGGTTTCCCTGTGTTTGGTATTGCGGATTGGAAACATCTTTCACCGGCTGCAGCTGGTTGAAGCTGGGCTGGTTGAAGTTGGCATTATAGTTCATATTCAACCGTTTTGTACGGGAGAAGTTGTAGGAAAACCTGGCCTGCGGCGCAATGTTCAGCCGCTTTTGCGGTGTATAGGCGCTGTCTTTGGATAGGGAATAACCGCTCAGGTATGCCGGCTGGATATTTATCCCCACAGAGTAGTTATACTTTTTATTGACGGTCCGCAGGCTGATGCCAACCTGCTGGTTGGTGAACCTGTTCTCGTAAGCGTTGCTCAGGCTGTCCAGGAAAGTTGTGTTCCCGGATAATGAATCAATACCATAGGTAGACCTGTCTACCTTGGCATAGGAGAAGTTATAACTATAGCTAAGGTCCAGGAAACGGTTTTTGGCGACAGGCTCAGAATAACGTAACCGGATGCCATAATTCCTGTTCCTGTTGTTTTGATGGATAAGCTGGTCGAGGTAAGTGCTGTCTGCTCCGGTTGCCATCAGGTATTCCTTTGTGAAATTGATCTTGTCGTCGTCGCTCAGGGAATAGGAGGTTCCCAGGTTAATTTCCGTAGAAAGATTTCTACCCCTTTTCTGGAACTTGCGGTTATAGTTAACAGAGGCGGAAAAATCCGGAGTATTGCCGGTTACGATATCGTTATTGTAACCTTCCTGGGTTTTATAGCCTTCGCTGTTGGTATAGTCAAATACGCCGTTCGTCCTGTTATCGCTGGTGCTGAAGGAAAAATTAGGAATGATCTTCAGGTAGTTTACGGAATCGATATTGTATTCCAGGTTCAGGTTCACCCTGTGGTTGTTGTTAATATTGTTGGCATAGGAGCTTTGGGTATTGGTGAAAATATTACCCGCTATATTCTGGCGGGAGGTGGCTCTTTCAATGATCGTATTCCGGTTGGCATAGCTGTAATTACCGTAAAAAGATCCTTTTGCGTTGTTGAAGTCCGTCCTGAAGTTGAGCCCGATGGACTTGTTGTCTGTGATACCATCCTGGTTTGCGTTGGTGTCTGATGTGCCGTTAGCGCCGGTGTTGCCACCGCTTCCGCCACCGCCGCGGATCGTTCTCATCTGACCACCTCCTCCTCTGCGGTTGTTGGCATTGGTGAAGTCAAACAGGTTCTGGTTGATATTGTTCAGGTTGCCCAGTACGGAAAACTGTGTGCTTTCCCTGAATATATTGACATTCGCTGTAGCCTGGTACCTGTCATCTGTACCATAGCCACCGGCCAGCTTTCCGAATACACCTTTGTTTTTATCCTTTTTCAGCTCAAGGTTGATGACAATATCAGGGTCACCGTCTTTTATACCCGAAGCTGCCGCCAGCTCACCGTAATCATCCACCACCTGCACTTTGTCTACAATATCTGCCGGCAACTCCCTGGTGGCTGTTTTGGGATCGCCTCCAAAAAAATCTTTTCCGTTCACCTTTATCTTTGTAACCGTTTTTCCCTGTGCCATGATGCTGCCGTCACTATTTACCTGCAGCCCCGGGAGCTTTTTAAGCAGGTCCTCCACATTGGAGTTGGGGCGCACTTTAAAGGAGTCGGCGCGGAACTCTACCGTGTCTTCTTTTATGATTACCGGTGGCGGATTAATGATTACCTCAGCCAGGGTTGTGATGGCCGGCTGCATGGTCAGGCTGCCTATATTCAAATCCGTCTTGCCATCCTCAAATGTATAATCGTCCGTGATATCCTCCATTCCTGTGTTGGTGATCTTCAGCCGGAATGAAGAAACATTTACATGGTGAAAGAGGAACAACCCATCTTTATCTGTAATGGTTTTAAGCGTGTCGGGGTCTGTTTTTTTTATGAGGTATACGGTAGCGCCCGGCAGCACTGTATGGCTGCTGTCGTACACTTTCCCCCGGACGGTGCCCGCGGATTGTGATTTTGCTGCTATAGTAAAACCTAAGAAAGATAAAAGTAGAATTAGGGGCTTCATTGTTTGTCAATTTCCTGATAAAGCGGTCTCAGGATGCTTAGACTTCAAAAATATAGGTAAGATTAATCGGTACAGGTTAAATAAGGTTAACGTTTAAACCATCCTGCTATTGCCTGATAAAGAGGGTGTAGCGCAGAATGTTACTGCCTGCCAATAACAGCACCAGTACTAAACTTATATTCCATGGCTTGTTATGTTGACGGAGGCAGCATCTGAAAGATGCATATGGACACGCAACAGGGCGCCCCGCTGCCTCTGGACGCAGGTCAAATGAGGAAGAAGCATCTGCCTTTGCTCCAATTCCTCCGCTTCGGGAGCATCTGCCGGAGATACCCATTTACCCGTTACCATATCTTGATACTCCTTTGTACTTTTGCGGAAATTTAAACAGGTCGTTTCATGCAAAAGCCGGTTTTGGTAGTGAAATTCGGGACAGCCGTCATTACGAACAGGGAAGGAGTTATTGATCAGAAAGTACTGAAAAAGGCGGTGGTAGAGATCGCAACGCTTAGCAGGACCTACAATATTGTCCTGGTATCGAGTGGTGCTGTGGGAAGCGGAAAATCATTTTTCCGGAAATACAAGGGTACTACCACCGAACGGAAGGCGGCGGCGGCAGTGGGTAATCCCATGTTGATACAGCTGTACCATAAGTTTTTTTCAAAGCATGGTATTACTGTTGCCCAGGCATTGTGCGAAAGACATCATTTTTCCAACCGGAAACAGTTCCTGCAGTTACGCGAAACCTTTGAGGAATTCTGGCAGAACAATATCTTACCGGTAGTGAATGAAAACGACCTGGTGAGCAATGCAGAGATAAAATTCTCGGATAATGATGAGCTGGCAACCCTGATGGCTATCGGCTTTGATGCAAGCTATCTCGTTATTTGTACTTCTGCCGGCGGATTGCTGGATCATGCAGGTGCGGTTATTCCCTATGTGGAGAAAATAGATGCTACCATATTGGGATATGTCAGCAAGGGTACTTCCGGCGGTGGGCTCGGGGGCATGCTGTCGAAACTTACTTCCACCAAGCAGGCTACCAAGCTGGGCATAGAAGTGATCATTTGCGGACTGGATAAGCCGGATGCGCTGGCATCAGCGTTGGCGGGCAGGAACGGCACTTTTTTCAGGGCACAGGCTTCTGATCTGAAGGCACGTCAGAAATGGCTGGCAAGCGGATCGATCACGCTTGGTGGTATATATGTGGATAAAGGCGCATCGAAAGCTTTACACAGTCGAAAAAGCCTGCTTACCGTGGGAATAAAGAAAGTTAGTGGTAGTTTTGTTGCCGGCGAAGTGATACAGCTGATTGATGAAGAAGATGCAATCATCGGGGTAGCCAAGTCAAGGCTTAGTGCAGGAGATATCAGCAAACAGATAGCCGCAAAAAATGTGATTGCTGCGCATGCAGATGATATCGTCATTTTTTAATTGAAGACCCGGTAATAATATTATGATGTCAGATACACTGAAGAGCATTAAGAAGGCTTATGATGCCGCGCCTGCATTGAGGGCGGCGAAGGATGTTACCTTGAAAAAGGTATTAAAGGACCTGGCGGATACTTTGGAAGGGCAAATGGCCTTCCTGCTGCGTGCCAATAAAAAAGATGTGGAAAAGCAGGATCCTGCTCACCCCCGCACCGACCGGCTTATCCTGACCGAAGAACGCATCAGGGCGATTGCAAACAGCCTCCGGAAAGTGACGAAGCTTCCCAACCCCTCCGGGAAAGTGATCTCCGAGGCTACACTGGACAATGGGCTGCAACTGCAAAAGGTGGCGGTACCGTTGGGGGTAGTAGGCGCCATTTATGAATCGCGCCCCAATGTAACTTTTGATATCGCTGCCCTGTGTATCCGCAGCGGCAACGCCTGTGTGCTGAAGGGCAGCAGCGAAGCTGATGAATCCAACAAAGCTGCCATAAAGCTTATACAGGAGGTATTGAAGAAAAACGGGTTGCCGCCTGCCGTGGTAACGTTGCTGCCCTCTCCGAGGGAGACAGTGGATGTATTGTTCAATGCAACCCGGTTTGTGGATGTCATTATACCGAGAGGTTCTGCGGGACTGATAGAATTTGTAAGAAAAAACAGCCTGGTGCCCGTCATCGAAACGGGGGCAGGGGTTTGCCATGTATATGTGCAGGAAAAAGCAGCGATTGATAAGGCTGTCAACATCGTGGTAAATGCAAAGGTTTCCCGTCCTTCTGTTTGCAATGCGATGGATACTTTGCTGGTAGATGAAAAAATTGCCGGCTCATTGCTTCCAAAGCTGCAGCCCGGCTTTGAAAAACACCATGTGGAAGTGTTTGCAGACCGTAAAGCATATGCTATCCTGAAAGGATACCCGCACCTGGAAAAAGCGGCCGATAAAGATTTTGACAGGGAGTTCCAGGACTATAAATGTGCGGTGAAGGTGGTGAAAGATATCAATGAAGCGATCTCCCATATCCGTGAGCACTCCACCAGGCATTCGGAAGCGATCGTTACAGAAAATAAAAAAGCAGCGGAGTTGTTCCTGCATGAGGTGGACGCTGCAGCGGTATATCACAATGCATCTACCCGTTTTACTGATGGGGAAGAGTTCGGGCTGGGCGCCGAGATCGGTATATCCACCCAGAAGCTGCATGCCCGCGGGCCATTTGCTTTGGAAAAGCTGGTGACCGAAAAGTGGGTTGTACGTGGAAACGGACAGGTGAGATAAACCGTTCACTTATTTTGAAATATTCCAGGATCATGATCTTAAACAAAGCCAATTTATCAGCGATCGACAGCTTGCAGAAACCCGCACCGGATATTTTTAACCTTCCGGAAAAAGTATTACAATTCGGGACCGGTGTATTGTTGCGCGGACTGCCGGATTATTTTATTGATAAAGCCAATAAGCAGGGGTTGTTCAACGGAAGGGTGGTAGTGGTAAAATCTACCGATACCGGTGGCGCAGATGCATTCAGTGTCCAGGACGGCTTATACACCATCTGCGTGCGGGGCATTGAAGAGGGAAAGCAGATCCATGAAAATATAATTTCCGGGGCCATCAGCAGGGTGTTGTCTGCCCGTAGCCAGTGGCAGGATATCCTGCAATGCGCCCGTAATCCCGAACTGCAGACCGTGATATCCAATACTACGGAAGTAGGGATACAACTGGTAGAAGAAAAGATCGATCAGCAGCCGCCGGCATCCTTTCCGGCCAAGCTGCTGGCGTTTATATATGAACGATATAAAGCATTTAAGGGTGCGGCAGATAAAGGGTTGGTGATCATTCCTACAGAGCTGATCGTTGGTAATGGCGACACGCTGAAAAAAATAGTATGGCAGCTGGCTGAATACAACGGGCTGGAAGCTGGTTTCAAGCAATGGCTGAACGAGCACAACAGGTTTTGTAACTCCCTGGTGGACCGCATTGTGCCGGGCAAACCCCAGGACGAAACCTTACCCTATACGGATGACCTGACGATCATGTGCGAGCCTTACCGGCTTTGGGCGATAGAAGGGGATGAAAAGGTGAAAGAAGTTTTATCGTTTCATAAAGCTGATGAAGGTGTTATTATTGCGCCGGATATTGAAGTATACCGTGAGCTGAAGCTGCGGTTGCTGAATGGCACTCATACGCTTAGTTGCGGACGGGCTTTCCTTTCCGGGTTTGCAACAGTGAAGGAAGCGATGGCGGACAAAGACTTTGGCGCATTTGTGGAAGCGCTGATGCTGCATGAAATAGCGCCGGCAATACCCGTCAGCATAGATGCCGCTGTTTCGGAAAAATTCGGAAGGCAGGTGCTGGACCGGTTCCGTAACCCTGCTATAAAACACCAGTGGATCAGCATCACGATGCAATACACTTCCAAAATGAAAATGCGGGTAATACCTGTCCTGAAGAAGTATGTGACCACTTTTAACAAGGTGCCGGATCATATCGCCCGGGGATTTGCCGCTTATATTGTTTTCAGCAAGCCTGTTTCCAAAGAAGGAAATAAGTACTTCGGCTCCTTTAGAGGTGAAAGTTACCCGGTCAACGATGACCAGGCAGGCTGGTTTTACGAGGCATGGCAGCAGCATACCACACCGGCAGCCATAACCAAAGCTGTGCTGGGAAATACGGACTTCTGGGGCGAGGACCTCAATGCCTTACCCGGTTTTGCCGGGGCTGTTGAAGAGTACATCGCTGGCAAATAAAAAACACATCGGGCCTTTACTAGTGTCATGTCAAACATGAATTTTCATTTGAGATCTCCCGCAGATAATCAAAGCCTTCTGCGCTTATTTGCGAAATCAGC
>CAKSVK010000167.1 GCA_934502905.1 uncultured Chitinophagaceae bacterium | reverse complement strand
AACCCGGTGGTTGAACTGGATGGAGATGAAATGACCAGGATCATATGGAAATTTATCAAGGATAAGCTTATCCTGCCTTACCTGGATATTGACATTAAATATTACGATCTCGGGATCGAGTACCGCGATCAGACCAACGACCAGGTAACCATTGATGCGGCAAATGCCATTAAGCAATACGGGGTAGGAATAAAATGCGCCACCATCACTCCTGATGAGGCACGTGTGGAAGAATTTAAACTGAAGCAAATGTGGAAAAGCCCTAACGGTACCATCAGGAACATACTCGATGGAACTGTTTTCCGCGAGCCGATCGTTATGAAAAACGTTCCCCGCCTGGTGGTGAACTGGACGGCGCCCATTATTGTAGGCCGCCATGCCTTCGGTGACCAGTACCGTGCTACCGATGCCGTAATTAAAGGAAAAGGAAAGCTCACCATGACCTTTACACCTGAAGATGGCGGTGAAGCACAAACTTTTGAGGTGTACAATTTCAAAGGTGATGGCGTTGCACTTACTATGTATAATACCGACGAGAGCATCAAAGGTTTTGCAAGAAGCTGCTTTAATATGGCCCTCAGCAAAAAATGGCCTTTGTACCTGTCTACCAAAAATACTATCCTGAAAAAATACGACGGAAGGTTCAAGGATATTTTCCAGGATATCTATGAAAATGAATTCAAGGCACAGTTTGATGCCGCAGGTATTACCTATGAGCATCGCCTGATAGACGACATGGTGGCGAGCGCCCTGAAATGGAACGGTAATTTTGTATGGGCCTGTAAGAACTACGACGGAGACGTACAAAGCGATACCGTGGCGCAGGGTTTTGGTTCATTAGGACTGATGACATCTGTGCTGGTAACACCCGACGGTAAAACACTGGAATCAGAAGCCGCGCATGGCACCGTTACCCGTCACTACCGTGAGCACCAGGCCGGCAGACCTACTTCCACCAACCCGATTGCTTCTATTTTTGCCTGGACAAGAGGACTGGCATTCCGTGGTAAACTGGATGGTAACCAGTCATTGGTTGACTTTGCTGATGCGCTGGAAGCAGTTTGTATTGAAACCGTAGAAGGCGGTAAGATGACAAAAGACCTGGCGGTATGTATACATGGTAACAAGGTAAAACACGGTGAGCACTACCTGTACACAGAAGAGTTTTTGGAAGAGATCAATAATAATCTTATTAAAAAGTTGAAAAAATAAATTTATTTTCCATACTTTCGCATAAGTATTTTCCCTAAAGATCTATTTGCTCCGCAAGCCTTAGCGGGGCATTTTTTTTGACTACTACAAACCGTAAGTTTCCGTCAACAAATGTAATACTGGTGCAACCTCTGACTTTGTTATACCGACGAAGGAGGTATCTATTCTTCGTAATTCTGTAACCTGGCAGATTCTTCGCAGGCTTAGAATGACAGGCAACCCAATCCCGGCGCAAGTGTAGTAAAGCCCGCCACCCAGTAAGACCTGTGCTCTTTATTACTGCGGCTTGCATCCGTGCTGTACCATTATGCCAGCTTCTATGTAAAAGTTTCGAGCCATTGTCATCGGGGAAAAATCAAAACAGATGCCTCCTGCGTCGGCATGTCAAAACAGTGGTGAGGTGTAGCGGGCAGACCCAATCCCGGCGTAAGTGTCCGAAGATCACTTGTGTCCAATTGATCTCCCCTGATTGCATCAGGAAATGCATCTTACTATTACACTGGCAACAAGGATTCAGAAAACTGGCAAAGGCGCCTGTAGTTTTGCAGAACAGGTTCCAAAGGTCCGGAAACTGCTCACACCATTGCCGTCAATTTAAGCCTGGACGGCTTACCATCGGTATAACCGATGGCTATTCAAATTGAACCCCCATCGGGATATTTTTACCGATTGTGTTCATAAAGTTGACGACTATGCGGCTCACACGAACCTGTAGGATTTTATTTCATACCCGCAGTCTTATACATTCCTCAACCAGTTTACTACATCATCCTGTACCCGTTCAGTTTTTATCACCTTCGCTTTCCCCAACTCAGGAGCCCTTACGCCGCCAGGTGAAAAAAAGGCTGTATTGGTAATAATTCTTGCTTCATTCCACGCGTTTTCGTCAATAAAGGATTGAAGGGTTTTACTCCCGCCTTCCACGATCAGGCTTTGTATGTTCAGGTGATAAAGTGCGTGCAGCATCTGCTGTACGAGACTTACGTCGGTGGTTACCTGGTAATATTGCAAAGGGCACTGATCAAAGCCCGGCGCTTTAAGGTCTTCTATGGTATGCTTATGACGGTTGAAAACCAGGGTAGGGACAGTTTTATCAAAAAGGCTTAGCCCGGCAGGAAGCGTAAGTTCCATATCAATCAGTATCCGCAGGGGATTGTTGCCGGACCATTGTCTTGTTGTAAGCGAAGGATTATCTGCCAACGCAGTACGGGTGCCCACCAGGATGGCAGCTTCCTCACTTCGCCATTTATGCACCAGGCGGTTGGTAAAGGCGTTGCTGATCAGCAATCTCTCTTTCCCGTTACTTCCTATAAAACCGTCATTGGTTTGCGCCCATTTCAGGATCACATAAGGCTGGTGGCAGGTATGAAAAGTAAAGAACCGTTTGTTTAATTCGCGGCACTCTTCTTCTATGCCGGATATTTCTACCTGCACGCCTGCTTTCTCCAGCTTTTCTATACCCTTTCCGTTTACTGACGGAAAAGGATCGCGGCAACCCACTATCACTCTCTGTATTCCTTCGCGGATAATGAGATCTGCGCATGGCGGCGTTTTTCCGAAATGTGCACAGGGCTCCAGCGACACGTATAATGTGCTTGCAGGCACAAGCTGCCTGTCTTCCTCTTTTACAGACCTCATGCAATTGACTTCAGCATGCGGACCGCCGTAATACTCATGACATCCCTCTCCTATTATCCGGTGCCGGTGCACCAGCACCGCTCCTACCATAGGGTTCGGAGCTACCTTTCCCGCTGCGCTACCGGCGAGCTGCAGGCACCTGCGCATATATGCAATATGTTCCGGCATCATCTGTCGCAAATCTACCACGTTCCGGCAAGAAAAAACCCCGCAAAAGCGGGGTTTTATATTATTTCAGTAATAAAAATTATCAGGAATGAGCCGGGGTTGCCTGCTTGGCCTTACCCTTGGGTTTCTCAACATGCGCTTCCTTACCCAGTGGCTTGTCCTTGCCAAAATCCACCAGTATCGGCGCTGCCACGAAGATAGAAGAATAAATACCGGTGAGAACACCTACCAGCATGGCGAAAGAGAATCCCCTGGTAGCTTCACCACCAAAAATGAACAATACCAGTACCACGATGAATACCGTAGCCGAAGTCATGATGGTACGGCTCAGGGTATCATTGATCGCCGCATTGATGATCGCAGTCTTACTCTGTCCATGCATGGTTTTACTATACTCACGGATCCTGTCGAACACAATCACCGTGTCGTTCATGGAGAAACCAACCACTGTCAACACCGCAGCAATAAAGTGCTGGTCTATTTCCAGCGGGAACGGCATGATATGCCGAAGGAACGAGAACACCGCCAGTGTTACCAGTACGTCGTGTACCAGCGACAGGATCGTACCCAGGGAGAACCTCCAGTCGCGGAAGCGGACAAAGATGTACAGGAATATCAGTATAATTGATATTACCGTAGCGGTAACAGCGCCCCTTTTCAGGTCAGCAGAAATAGAAGGCTGCACGCTTTGCGAGCTCTGCAGGTAATTCTTTTTAAAAGTAAACATATCCGTTCCTTCTGCCAGAAAAGGTTTCAAACCGGTCAGTAAAGTGGTTTCTACCAGTGAATCTGCGGAGCGGGAAGGATTCTCCTTTTCAAAAGACGTGGTAATATTCAGTGTACGGTTATCACCCACAGTCTTCACCACAGGATATTCCCCGAACACTTTCTGCAATTCATTTTTAATGTCATCGTTTTTCTGAGGGGCATCAAAAAGAACAGTATAACTTCTACCGCCTTTATATTCCACCCCTTCGTCAAACCCGTAGAAGAAAGCACCGATACCCAGCAACGCAACAACAGAAGAAATAATATAAGCTGTTTTACGTGCCTCTACAAATTTGAAATGCGCTTTCTTGAATATGGTTTTGGAAATCTTGGTAAAATATTCAAAGTGACGACCTTTTTTATTTGTCCACCATTCTGATACCAGGCGGGCGATCATGATGCCGCAGAACAGATTCAGTATCACCGCGATGATCTGTGTGGTAGCAAATCCTTTAATAGGACCTACTCCAAAAATATACAGGATGATAGCTGTCAACAAGGTGGTAATATGTGCATCAAGTACCGGGGGCAGGGATCGTTTATAACCGTGGTCTACCGCTACCGAATAGCTTCTGCCCCATGTGATCTCTTCTTTGATACGTTCAAAGATGATCACATTGGTATCCACTGCCATACCGATCGCCAATACCAACGCCGCAATGCTGGCCGAAGTAAGGGTAGCACCCAAACCGCTCAGCACCCCTATGGTAAAGAAAATATTTAAGATCAATGTGATATTGGCAACCCAGCCGCTGGTGTTGTAGTATATCAGCATCAGCGCAAATATGAGCACAAATGAAAGTCCGAAGGCCAGGAAACCGCCTTTTACCGCTTCAGCACCTAATGTAGGACCTACCAGTTGCTCCTGTACGATACGGGCAGGAGCTGCCAGCTTACCGGACTGAAGGATATTGGCAAGATCGGATGCTTCCTGGTCGGTAAAACTTCCTGATATCTGGGAATTACCATCCAGGATAGGATTGATCACATTGGGAGCAGAATATATTACGTTATCCAGTGCTATGGCAACGGGCTTCCCTACGTTAGCGGAAGTAAGATCACCCCATTTTTTGGCACCCAGCTTGGTCATTTTTAAGGATACAGCCGGACGTCCTCTTTCGTCGTAAGAAAGATTGGATTCTTCCACATCATCTCCTTCCAGCGGAGGCCTGTTGCCGTCGCGCATCTTCACAGCGTATAAGGCAACGATGCCTGCTCCTTCCGGCGGCACGCCGTACAGGAATTTAACATCAGAAGGGAAAATATCTTTTACCAGGTCGAAGTTTTCATTCAGCAACGACGTATCTTTTGTTTGCACGTATGCCAAAGCGGACTCTCCCTGCTGTGCCTGCATCAGTAAGCCGACAATGGTATTGGTACGGGCAGGTGCTGCAGCATCGGCTACCGTCTTATTCGTATCTCCTGCAGTTGCCGGCAGGTTGTCCAGCGACAGGGTTTGAGTACTGTCTTCAGCAGCCGGCTCAGTAGCGGCATTTGCCGTTGTGTCCCCCTGTTTTGCTTCTCCGCCTTTCAGGTTATTGATCGTTTGCTCCGCCTGCGACAGGCTCTGGCTCAGGTCTCCAATACGATATACTTCCCAGAACTGGAGGTTGGCAGTTGCCTGTAATATTTTACGAACTCTTTCAGGATCGTCTTTCACACCGGCCAGCTCAACGGTAATAATACCTTTACGTGGATCGGGATTGATATTAGGCTGCGCTACTCCAAACTGGTCTATACGTTTGGTAAGCACCCTGTTGGTATTTTCAAAAGCGTCACCCGCCATTTTCCGCAGCTTGGTGATCACCTGGTCATCCGAATCTTCCAGCTTGATATTACGTTGTCCCGCATTGGCAAACAGCCCGGATAACTTTCCGGAAGGATTTACTTCCTTATAAGCCTGGGAGAAAAGCCCAATATAATCAGCATCGGTTGTCCCTCTCCGTTGGGTAGCCAGTTGCAGCGCCTGGTTAAGCGCAGGGTCTTTGGGACTATTGGAAATAGACCTCAGCAGATCTTCCAGCTCCACTTCCAGCGTCACACTCATTCCCCCCTGCAGGTCAAGCCCCAGGCTCAGCTCCTGCTCCTTTGCTTTCTTGTAGGTAACGGCACCTGTAACACCATACGTTATCACCTGGTTTTGCGTACTGTCTATCAGACGGTGATATCTTGCATTAAAAGCAGAATCCTTCTCTTGATCGGACGCATTGCCATAATTACTGCTCACCCATTTTTGAGCGCTTGCTTCTATTTTACCTTCATGATTTCTAACAACCCATGTGAAATGCAATTGATAAATAGAAATCACAATCAAAGCAATCGCAAAAAAAGTTACCAGACCTTTCAGTTGCATACAAATACAATAATGTTTACTAAATATTAAAATTGGGCTGCAAAGATAGGGTTTCCCCTGAATTTATGACAGAAAAACACAATGAAAGGGAGTTTTTATATAAGAGCTGATTTCAAAGGCATTCGCCGGCAAAAACAGCGGAACGGGAGACAATATGACGGTTCCCCGACTTCAGCGGAATATCTGTATCTTCCGGCCTCTAAACAGAAGATATGAAGAAAATACCTGTTATAATACCGTTGCTGATACTCACATTCACCGCATTCTCCCAATCCCCAACCAAGAAACTATCGGGCAACCCCATATTTCCGGGCTGGTATGCCGACCCTGAAGCCATTATCTTTAACGGGGAATACTGGATCTACCCTACCTACTCAGCTCCATATGAAAAACAGGTATATTTCGACGCTTTCTCTTCAAAAGACCTGGTAAACTGGAAAAAACATGACCGGATCGTGGATACCTCCGCCGTAAAATGGGTAAAAAAAGCGTTGTGGGCTCCTTCTATCATCCAGCATAAAGGAAAATATTTCCTTTTTTTTGGCGGTAATGATATCCAGAGCGATAACGAATATGGCGGCATAGGCGTTGCGGTGGCAGACAACCCTGCCGGCCCGTTCAAAGACCACCTCGGAAAGCCGCTGGTGGATAAGTTCCATAACGGCGCCCAGCCGATAGACCAGTATGTATTCAGGGACAAAGACGGCAAACATTACCTGATATATGGTGGCTGGCGGCATTGCAATATCGCGCAGCTGAATGATGATTTTACCGGTTTCGTCCCTTTTGAAGACGGCACCACTTTTAAGGAGATCACTCCTGAAAACTACGTGGAGGGCCCGCTCATGTTTATCAGGAATCATAAATATTACTTCATGTGGTCTGAGGGCGGCTGGACAGGACCAGATTACAGCGTGGCTTATGCCATTGCCGATTCTCCTTTTGGTCCCTTCAAAAGAGTGGACAGGATACTGCAGCAGAACCCGGAGATCGCCAACGGTGCGGGGCATCATTCCGTGATACAAATACCCGGCAAAGACGAATGGTATATTGTGTATCACCGGCGCCCGGAAAGCGAAAAAGGCCGCCGCGATTCCCGGGAAACCTGTATAGACAAAATGGAATTTGATGAAAATGGGCTGATCAAACCGGTGATCATCACCAGGGAAGGAGTCGAAAAGCGTTCACTGTCAAAATAGTTATTAGAAAATGACACCGGAAGAATACCAAAGAACATTTACCGAAGACGATGCGGTAGGCTGGCTTTCCATTGATACACAGCTCGAAAAAATATACGGCGACAAAGAACCCAGGCATTACGGACCGCTTTGCGGATTACATTATGCTGCAGGCGGAACCGACCCGATTGATGGCGCCAGCATTTACGACAACGATGCACAACAATTCCATCGCCATATCATCAGCTATGGCATGAGCAACCTGTACTA
>CAKSVK010000166.1 GCA_934502905.1 uncultured Chitinophagaceae bacterium | reverse complement strand
CAGGTAAGAACTTTTCTCAGTTGTTGGTGATAGCAAGCGCCGTTGTTGGTATGCAGAGCGGGTAATGCGGTTGGCGTGTACCAACAAGGGAGTTTGGAATGATGTTGGTACATGCCAAAGCACAATAGCCTATACACAACACCCAACAACGGCAACAAAAGAAATTGCCTAAAGTGTTGAAACGACTGACAAACGAGTAGCGGTTTTAGAAGGATAGTCCATCGCCGCGATACTATCAGTTCAAATTCCTGTACTCATTAGGTGTTATACCTGTTTTCTGTTTAAAAAGACGGGTGAAATGTGCAGGATATTTAAAGCCCAGATCGTAAGCAATTTCACTGATGGATTTACTACCGTCACAAATGCTGCTTTTGGCTACGTTGATTACCTTTGACTGGATATACTCCTGTGCAGATACGCCTGTTTCCTTCTTGATTAAGTCCCCGAAATAATTAGCAGACAAATTCAACCTGGCTGCACAATAAGCAACAGTGGGCAAACCCATATTAAGAGGGTTGCCGGATGAAAAATACGCATTCAGCAAATCTTCAAAACGTTCTAAAATTCCCTTGTTTACATTATCTCTCGTGATAAACTGACGATCATAGAAGCGGGTACAGTAATTTAAAAACAGTTCAATATTAGATACTATCAGTTGTTTGCTGTGTTTGTCAATAGCACGTTGCAATTCATATTCTATTTTAGCCAGGCAATCCGATATGATTCTTCTTTCCTGCTCCGACAGGTGCAGGGCTTCGTTTATCGCATAAGAGAAAAAATGGTAGTTATCCATCTTTTTTCCAAGCGAAGTACCCAATAACAAATCGGGGTGAAATACCAACGCTATACCCTGCGGTTGATAATATTCATCCCTGCTTTCACCAATTACCTGACCCGGAGCAAGGAAAATCAATGTGCCTTCCTCGTAGTCGTAATGGTTCAATCCGTAACGCAGGTCGCCGCAATGTATCTGCTTCAGAAAAATGGTATAAAACTCGTAACGCAGGCGCCTGTGTTTTCTCGGTTCAGCTTTGTCCAGGTGAACCACACTTACCAACGGGTGCAAGGTTTCCTGATTATTGAAAGCATTGTATTCCCTGATGCTGTTAAAATTGACAATATCGCTCATTGCATAGTATTGTAAAAAGTAGCATACAAATTTACTAAATCAATGGTAGCTTTTGAGGTTTGGGCGCTCAATCAGTAATATTGGTAAGTAATACCGTAATGGGTATAAGTGTAGGCCAATAATTACCCGCAATTTTACATTACAGAATATATTACGATAATCACCAGGAATCAAAATAGCGTGTCATATATGAAGGTAATGATCCGAAAATCTACAATAGTATTACTCATAGCAGTAGTTGGTACTCTGAACAATATAAATGCACAGGAGAAAACAACAAAAGAAAGGGTGCTAAGTGCTAAAGAACAGAGTATTATTTCCATTGCCACTTTGACCGCAAAAGGAGATGTAGACAAGCTGAAAACAGCCCTGAATACAGGGCTTGATGCCGGGTTGACTATCAACCAGATTAAAGAAAGCCTTGTGCACCTGTATGCATATTGCGGGTTTCCCCGCAGTATCCGGGGATTACAAACCTTTATGCAAGTGCTTGATGAACGCAAATCCAAAGGTGTTACCGATGTGTTGGGTGCAGAAGCCTCTCCGATAAACAACAGTCGCAGCAGGTATGAACGTGGAAGGGAAAACCTGGAAAAACTGACAGGTGTAAAGGAAACAGGAACAAAAACAGGCTATGCGGCTTTTGCTCCCGAAATAGAGGTGTTCCTGAAAGAACATCTGTTCGCAGATCTTTTTGAGCGTGATGTGCTGACCTATGCTGAAAGACAGTTGGTAACAATATCGGTGCTCGCCGGTATCGGCGGCGTTGAGCCTATGCTGCGTTCACATTTTAACAATTGTCTGAATGTTGGGCTAACGCCTAATCAGTTAAAGGAATTTGTAGTGGTCATTAAATCTACAATCGGTAAAAAAGAAGCAAGAGCAGTACAGAAAATTTTGGAAGGAGTGCTTAAAGCCAACAAACAATAATAAAATTTTAAGATAAAATGAAAAAGTTAACGTCAATAATCGCATTGACAATGTCAATGGCGGCAACAGATATAGCTAATGCCCAATCTACTCCAAAAAAAGAACAAAATCCCTTCACCCTGGTATATGAGGGAGCTATTACCGAAAACGTAACAGAAAAAGTAAACATCCATCCGGTTACTTATAAAATTAAAGACATTGTAATAGCTGCCAATGTTTATACCCCGCCCAACTACGATGCTTCGCAGCAATATCCTGCAGTGGTAATTGCACATCCCAACGGAGGTGTAAAAGAGCAGGTTGCGGGCTTATATGCCCAGCGTTTGGCGGAGCATGGTTATATTACCATTACTGCGGATGCAGCCTACCAGGGAGCAAGTGGCGGGCAACCCCGCAATACGGACAAGCCTGAAAACCGTGTTGAGGATATACACGGCATGGCAGATTATATTTCCCAATATAAGGGAGTTGATAAGGACAGGCTTGGTGTACTTGGCATTTGTGGTGGTGGTGGTTACACGTTAAAAGCCGCACAAACCGATAAACGGTTCAAAGCAGTAGCAACATTAAGTATGTTCAATTCCGGTTTGGTGAGACGTAACGGTTTTATGAACTCGCAATTGTCAACTATACAGCAAAGGTTACAACAAGCATCTGATGCCCGTGCACAGGAAGCGGCTGGCGGTAAAGTTCTTTATATTGGTGGTGGTGCAGCGACAGATGCGCAGATTGCCGCAATGCCTTTTGAAATGTACCGT
The DNA here is from genome assembly GCA_934502905.1 of uncultured Chitinophagaceae bacterium. Classification (GTDB taxonomy): domain Bacteria; phylum Bacteroidota; class Bacteroidia; order Chitinophagales; family Chitinophagaceae; genus Agriterribacter. Next base: position 4,825 of record CAKSVK010000166.1, on the reverse strand, counting down.
GAAGGAACTATCTACTATGAACGTACCCACGCCCATCCCAATTCAGGAGCCTGCCCCAACTCCGGAGGCGCATATACAGTAAGCAGCCTGCTCGACCTGATGAGTTGGGATGCCAGCGACCAGATTGAACTGGTTAACCAACCGCTACTAATGATTGCAGGTAGCAAAGCCGACTCAAAATATATGACGGATGAAGCGTTTGCTAAAGCAATCAATGCAAAAAATAAAGAGTTATTTTTAATTGACGGAGCTACCCATATTGAAACATACTGGAAACCAGAATATGTATCACAGGCAGTAAATAAATTGTTGAATTTTTATCAACGCTATCTTTTAAATTTAAACCGGTGAACTTTATAAACGCAGTAATACTGTTTCTTCTTGCAACATTGGCATTTTCTTGCCAACAAGGCCAATCGGAACAAGCTATGAAAGAGAAAGTACAGGAACCTGTATTTGCCAAAGGCGAAAAGATTACCAACAACAATTTTACAGGAACTGCCTGGTTGAACAACCTGGTTACTGCAGATAGCATTAATCAGAATGCGGTGGGTAGTGTAACCTTTGAGTCGGGTGCAAGAACTAAATGGCATTCACACCCGGCAGGGCAGATTATACTGGCACTGCATGGTACAGGTTACTATCAGGAAAAAGGAAAAGAAAAAATAGTTATTAGAAAAGGTGAAGTAGTAAAATGTCCGGTAGATATACCACATTGGCATGGAGCAAGTGCCGATACGGAATTTATTCAGATAGCTATAACCGGACGGGAAAAAGGTGAAACGGTTTGGTTGGAAGCGGTGACTGATGAAGAATATGCCCAATGAGGTAACTAAAAGGCAAGTCAACAGAATTGTTTTGGATTAGACAGATGAAAAAATGAAATACCTGATTAGTACCGTCAATATAAGGAAAGCAGGGTTGGATGTGGTAGAAAGGGCATTCAATAAACAATAAACTTTATAGTAATGAATAGAAAAATAATCAATTATTTAGCTGCTTTATGCTTGATTGCACTATCATCTCTATCTCTTCAGGCACAAAAAAAACGTAAGCGAAGCCCGTTGATGATCGAGGAACAAGGGAGCTTTGCTGTTGGTGTCGAAATGGTTAAAAGAGAAACAGCTCGATAAATAAAAAACTCATTTAAGAATATCCTGTGGTAAATTCATTTAAAATGGAACATACAATTAATCATCACTTAGGTAAAGGTCTTGCCATAGCACTGTTTGTTTCATTATCGGGTTGGATAGCTGGATGTAAATCGGATGACAAATCAGCAAAATCTTCGATTAATCCCTCAGCCATGGTTCGTGTCTCACGAACCACTACCACAATTTTTTGTAAATTGAGTAGTTATGCATTACAAGGAAGAACACCGGAAGTCGTATATCCGCATTGGTGAAATATATTTCTGGACGGCTACCATCAATAACTGGATGAAATTATTGATGAACGACCGTTACAAAGATATTATCATTAACTCATTCAGATATTTAAGTAATGCCGGCAAGATTGATGTATTCGCTTTTGTGATTATGCCAAATCACATCCATATAATATGGCGAATAAATGCCATGAATGGGAAAGAAACAGCACAAGGCTCTTTTCTCAAATATACGGCGCACGAATTCAGGAAGCTTTTGATGCGTGAAAATCTGGCTATGCTTAGTTTGTATGCCGTCGATTCCAGCAATAAATTGCATGAGTTCTGGCAACGCGACTCCTTAGCCATTCATTTATATTCCCGGGAGGTTGCTTACCAGAAATTGGACTACCTGCATCGAAATCCTACAGCAAAGCATTGGCAATTGATAGATGATTATTTAAAATACACCTACTCATCGGTGAGGTTTTATGAACCTGGCATAAAGGATTATGATTTTTTAAAAGATTTTAGAGAAGAGTTTTGAGCGATTTTATGGTTCGTGAGACACGAACCATGGCGAGTAGGCAAAGCATGCAAAAAAGATTTGTAATGTTTCGGCAATCAGCTTGGTTATGCCAACGCACAAATCTATACATCAACAACGGCAGCAAAAAACGACATTATTCTTTAACGACATTGTGAAACTTGCCCAAACAATCAGCCTCATACTCGATAATGCAGTATATTGAAGAAAAAATAAACTGTCCACTAAGCAGACATTGACCACACAGAATTATTACACGGAATGAAAAAGCAAGCAGTAACTTATGGCATCGTGACCATGGCAGCATACCTGATGACAGGGTCTTGTAAGTCATCGGACGATAATAACAGCATCTGGTCTTTTTACAAAGGCGATGAAGCCAGTTCCAGCTACGCACCGCTGGATGAGATCAATCGTTCCAATGTAAGCCGGTTAGAAAATGTATGGACTTTTCAAATGAGTGATCTGCCACAAGGTGAAGACCCTGTATCAAGCCAGAGCAATCCCATAATAGTGGATGGCGTGATGTACGCAAATTCCGGTAAGCAAACTGTTTATGCCATTGACGCAGCTACCGGTAAAGAAATCTGGCACTGTAAAACCTTAGATGAAGGTGTGCCCAGTGCAGCCAGCAGAGGTGTTACGTATTGGGAAAGTGGAGATGATAAACGAATACTATATTCTTCCGGTAATTATTTGATGGCTATTGATGCAAAGACCGGGGAGATCATCCGGTCGTTTGGCAATAATGGCAGGGTAAACCTTAATGAAGGTATGCGGGATGACCCTGAAAAAATTTCGGTAACGCTTTCAACGCCCGGAAGGATATACAAAGACTTAATCATTATTGGAGCAAGAACCCCGGATGCTTACGGAGCGCCTCCCGGATATATCAGGGCATACAATTGCAAGACCGGTAAATTAGCGTGGACATTTCATACCATTCCGCATCCCGGTGAACCCGGTTATGAAACCTGGCCTCCTGATGCTTACAAATATGCAGGCGGGGTTAACTGCTGGGCAGGACTAAGCATTGACAGAAAAAGGGGAATGGTTTTTCTGGCACTCGGGTCTCCCTCCTACGACTACTATGGTAGCGACAGGAAAGGGGAGAATCTTTTCGGTAATTGTGTATTGGCCCTGGATGCCGCTACCGGCCAATACAAATGGCATTTTCAAACGGTGCATCATGATCTGTGGGATTATGACTTACCCGCCCCGCCTAATTTGGTGACCTTTAAAAAAGATGGAAAGCAGGTGGATGCAGTTGCCCAGGTTACCAAACAGGGTTTTGTTTTTGTGCTCGACCGGGATACGGGAGAACCTGTTTATCCTGTGGAAGAACGAAAAGTACCAGCTTCAAATATGCCGGGCGAAGAGGCCTGGCCAACCCAGCCATTTCCTGTAAAACCGAAGCCCTTTGTGAAACAGTTTATGACGGAGGATGATCTGAATCATTACTCAGATGAAGATCACAAAGCCATCCTGGAAAAATTCCGGTCGGTAAGATATGAAGGGTTGTTTACGCCACCCGATTTAAAAGGAACACTATCGCTCCCTGCTACAAGAGGCGGAGCCAATTGGGGCGGAGCCGCTTATGACCCTGCTACTACCCATCTCTACATCAGGGGAAATAATTTACCCGAAATTATAACCATAGTAGATCTCGACAAACATTTTGCAGCCCGTGACAACTCGGTTTTTGAAACAGGCAGGGTAGCTTATTTGCGGCATTGCTCGGCATGCCATGGTGCAGAGAAAAAGGGTGTTCCCCCAACCTTTCCCGGATTGGTAACCATTAAAGACAAAATGGGAGAAAAGGAAGCTTTGGAAAAAATAAGAATGGGTGGAGGTTCCATGCCTGGCTATAAAGGAGTGCTGACCACTGATGAGGAACAAGCGATAGTTGCGTTTTTGTATGACAAAAAAGGCGGAGAGGTAAAACAGGCGGCAGAAGCAAAAACAGAGGAAACCAAAGTTGTGCGATATGGCAATATTACAGGCTACCGAACATGGTCGGGCCCCGGAGGAAATCCTGCGATGAAAGGCCCATGGGGAACTTTAAACGCGCTGAACCTTTCCACAGGTGAATACGAATGGCAGGTGCCCTTAGGGAATGACGAAAAATTGCAGGAAGAGGGAGCGCCCATTACAGGTTTATTGGGAAGATCGGGCCCAATGGTAACAGCAGGCGGGTTGGTTTTTATCAGTGGCGCTGAAGACAAAAAATTATGGGCATTTGATAAGCTCACCGGCAAAATGGTTTGGGAAACTGTATTGCCTGCCGCTAACAACGCCAATGTATGTTCTTATTATTTAAATGGTAAACAGTATATCGCTTTGTCTGTAGGTGGTACTAAAGAAAATCCAGCGGGTTCCATCATGGCGTTTGCTCTGCCGTAGCATTTTTTGAAACGGGTAAGACATACAACTGGTGATATCCGGCGGCCGGCATGGCGATGAAGTTATCAGCCAACCCCGCGATACTATTGCTGTAACGACCTGTATGCATTAGGGGTCATGCCCGTTTTTTGCCTGAACAGGCGGGTAAAATGCTGCGGGTATTTAAAGCCCATTTCAAAAGCAATTTCATTAATGGTTTTATCATTGTCGAAAACCTTGTTCTTGGCAACGTCAATGATTTTGTTCTGAATATACTCCTGTGCAGATTTCCCGGTTTCTTTCTTAATTAAATCTCCGAAATAATTGGCGGATAAATTCAGCTCAGCAGCGCAATAAGCAACAGATGGCAATCCTGCTTCTGTTGATTTGCCTGATGAAAAATAACCATTCAACAGTGCTTCAAATTTTTCTAAAACGCCTTTATTAACATTTTCGCGGGTCATAAACTGGCGGTCATAAAACCGTTCGCAATAATTCAGGAAAAGTTCAATGCCCGAAGCGACCAGCTT
>CAKSVK010000165.1 GCA_934502905.1 uncultured Chitinophagaceae bacterium | reverse complement strand
CAACTCACGGCGGGATTTTATTAAAAAAACAGCGATGGCAGGCGCCGGCATCACCATTGGTGGTATGGGACTCAGCGCCAAATCGTATGCTGCCATAAAAGGTGCGAATGAACGTGTAAACATTGCCGTTATCGGTATCCGGGGGCAGGGAGGTACACACATCAGCAGCTGGTGCGGCTTAAAGGACAGCCGGAATGTTTTTTTAAAAACGCTTTGTGATGTGGATGAAAGCCTGTTTGCCGAAAAATCAGCAACAGTAGCGCAAAAGACCGGTAAAAAGCCACTAACGGAATGGGATATGCGCAAGGTATTTGATGATAAGGAGATCCATGCCGTATCCTTTGCCACACCCAATTTCTGGCATGCCCTCGGCACCATCTGGGCCTGCCAGGCCGGTAAGCATGTATATGTGGAAAAGCCTGCATCCCACAACATATGGGAAGGTAGAAAAATGATCGAAGCCGCACGGAAATACAATCGTATTGTACAGGTAGGTTTCCAGAACCGCTCTTTCAATAATGTAAGGGAGGCTATTAAGTTCCTTCATGAAGGGGGCATCGGGGATGTATATGCCGCAAGAGGTCTGTGTATAAAACCACGTGACCCGTTCGGCGTTTCGAAAGACAGTGCACCGCCGGCATCCCTGCACTATGACAACTGGCTTGGACCTGTTACTTACCGTCCCTACAACGAGAAAAAAGGACATTACAACTGGCACTGGTTCTGGGACACGGGCAACGGCGACACCGGCAACCAGGGACCGCACCAGTTCGATATTGCCCGCTGGGGATTGAATAAAAATGAGCATCCCGTTTCTGTATATTCTACCGGTGGCGTCTATGGCTGGGATCCCAAAGAATGCGCCCAGGAAACTCCCAATATGCAAAGCTCATTGTTCAAATACCAGGATGGCAAGATCCTGGAATTTGAAACCCGCGGGGGTTATTCAAACAGTGAAACAGGACTTGACATCCGCATCGGTAATATGTTCTATGGCTCCGAAGGTTACCTGGAGATCAATGGAACAAGCTGGAATGCCTACCGTAAAAGAGAAACAACTCCTTTTGCCGGTTCATCCTCTGCGGCGCCCGTACCGGTCGATCCAAGGACACCGCCGGGCGGCACAGAGCACTATGCCAACTTCATAGATGCCATCCGTTCCGGAAAAGCTGAAACCCTGAACTGCGATATCAATGAAGGTCATTATTCCTCTGCCCTGCCTTCCCTTGCCAACATTTCCTATCGTTTGGGCAGGGAGCTGAAGTTCATGGGTGGCGACCGGGATTTCGAAAAATTTGTGAACGATCCCGAAGCGGACGCCATGCTGACCAGGGCATACAGACCACCGTATATTGTACCCGACCAGGTTTAATATGTTAAGATCAATAGCCAGAAAGGAATACATTCAAACATGTATTCCTTTTTTATTTTACCCTGTTCAGTGTTACCGTATTTTTTAATATATAACTGCAAATGATAATACACAGGTATTCAAATTAGTCTTTTCGGTCAGTGGGGACACCATGGTCATCCTATTTAAGTCCCCGATCAGGTGCCCTCAATCATTGAACCGTGACATGTAAGTCAATGATGGTAAGTTGATTGATCTTCTTTATTTGGGTAGTATATCAGGGATATATAGCCGAAGCTACAGTAGTGTCAAAGCTTAATCGATCCCGCATTTTGCGGGACGGGGAATTGCGGTAATGGAAACAAATCAATATTTCGCCGCGCTGCGGCTGGTAATACTAACTAACGATTTCCTATGTGCTACAATATTTGTGGTGCGCTGCACCTTTTTGCAGGTTGTTGATTCTTAGCATCTTACTTCTAATATGTCATTGGTAAGAAACAGACAAATGTCTGCAAAGGAGAAATCTTTCGAATGTGCGTGGTACCTTGTTTACGAAAGAACCGTTTAGGGTCATGAGGCCTCTCCTGCGTTGAGGTGACGATCAAGGGGTTGTCATTCCCGGATTTTCAAATTAACTACCGTCCGTTGGCACGCAGCACCGTGATCTCCTTGGTTACCTGGTCATCGTAGGTCTTCTTCACAATGTAATGCCATTCCTTGTCCGGTACATCCACGAAAAAGATATCATCTTTTTTATGGTTCTTTACCGCATCCTGAAACTCTTTAGGCATCATTTCCTCTCCGAAGAACCAACCGGTATCGCCCCTGGTGTTATTACCATCCATGGTGTACTCATCAGAAAGCTGCTCAAAGCTTGCTCCTGCACTGTGCTTATCGAGGATAACTTTTTTCAGCTGTTCCACTTCGGAGTTTGACAGAGAGCCCCCATCCAGGAATATATAATTGGCCCGGTAATTTACCGACTCCTTTCCTTCAATCACCTTATAGGTAACATATCCTACAGAAAAAACATCACCGATATTCTGGCGCAACAGCCTTTTATCGATCAAGGTTGTATCCCTGCCCAGCGCCAGGTGTAATAAGGTAGGTTTCAGGTTGGGATTAGCATCTATAAATTTCTGGGCCTGCTGTGCGGTATTGATCTTTTCAAATTGTTCCCTGACGGTCAGTTGTGCAAATATGGGGGTTGCAGCCAGCAGGCATATCCAGGTAAAAACAGTCTTCATATCTATTCAATTATAGTTTATACGGCTGAATGATTCTTGTGAAGATAGTATTTTTCCCGAAACGAAACAGAAGCGGGAAGCTTTAAGGTTGCGTTAAAAACAAAGGCAGGTCACGGGTCCCGGGATTAGGATGGAACCCGCATGCCTGCCATAAAACAGCGGGACAATCAAGCCTGCTTAATATACTGCACCTCAGCCTGGATGCGCACTTCGTCGCTCACTACCACACCTCCGGTCTCCGTAGCGGCATTCCAGTTCAACCCAAAATCTTTGCGACTGATCTTACCTGTTACGGAAAAACCGGCCTTCACCTGCCCGTAAGGATCTTTTACAATACCACCTTCTTCCACCTGTAAGGTAACGGGCCTGGTAACACCATGTAAGGTCAGGTCTCCGGTCAGCTGGTAAGCTTCGCCCTTTCTGGCAAGCGATGTGCTCTTAAATGTGAACTCGGGATATTTTTCTGTTTCAAAAAAGTCCGCACTTTTCAGGTGCGCATCTCTTTGCTCATTATTGGTGGTAATAGAATTGAGATCGCCCGTGAAAATGATAGCAGCTGTGGAAAAATCATCTTCTTCCGTTTCAACAGTAGAAGAAAATTTTTCAAAGCTGCCGGTTACATTGGTGATCATCAGGTGTCTTACCTTGAATTCCACCTCGCTGTGCGCAGGGTCTAATACCCATTTAGTTGTTGCCATACGTTCGTTGTTTTATGTGTTGGGATGATTAAATACAAATTCGTCTATGGTCTTCCGTTTTCTCGGTGCGGTTTCTCTTTCCCTGAACGGATCCGGCAAACTGGCCGCAACGCACGGGTATCCTGCCGCCATTACCACCACTGCTTTTATATCCGGCGGAAACTGCAACAACCTTTCCAAGGCCTCGTGGTCAAATCCGCTCATCATGTGTGCCTGCAGGTCCAGCGCTGTCGCCTGGAGCGCGATGGCATGGTTGGCCATTCCCACGTCATGCCGTGCTGTGTTGTTAGGGGTATCATTTTCAAAATTGGTTTTTGCAAGGCTTACGATCAGCAATGGCGCCTTGGCCGCCCATACCCGGTTGCCAGGTGCCAGGGTTTCCGCGATTGCACTGTGCAATGTTTCCCCTGCGCTGGCATACACATACACCCAGGGCTGGGCATTCATGGCACTCGGCGACCAACGGGCAGCTTCAAACAACAGGTCTATCTTATCTTTTTCTACAGGTACATCTTTAAATGACCTGATACTCCGTCTTTTAGAAATTATATCCTTCATGCGAATTGATTATGGTAGTAATAAATCAATGTTTAAACATTAAACAAATACTGTACCGCTTCTGCACACTGTCATTTTGTCTATTGTTAAAACTACTTCTCACATTTCACCGGGTAATTATATTCCCCGCCGTTCGCGGTGCTCCTGGTGTCATCATATGAAATACATTCCAGTTGATATAGCATGCTATACAATGACATAAATTGACTAACTTGAAGTTTTAAACCAACATAAAGCAGATGCTATGATCAAGTTACAGGTAATTGGAAATTTAGGAAAGGACTGTATTACCAACACAGTCAACGGGAAATCCGTGATTAATTTTAACGTAGCGCATACGGAAAAATTCAGGGATTCCTCCGGGCAACAAAAGGAAAAAACCACATGGGTGGAATGTGCTTACTGGACGGACAGGACGGGCATTGCGCCTTACCTGAGAAAAGGCACCCAGGTATACGCAGAGGGCACTCCCGAGATCAGAACTTTTACCCGTAATGACGGAACATTTGGCGCATCGCTTACTTTAAGGGTCTTTAATGTGCAGCTGCTGGGCAGTGGCGGACCCGGGCGTTCTGATGAAAATGTGCCGGAACCACAGATGAGCAGCGCCGGAAATACGGAGACATCGGCTGTGGATGATTTGCCATTTTAGCACATACTTAAGCTTAGTTACCTCACCTTTTAATATGCCGGCTTCACAGCCGGCATATTTGTTCAATAACCTGTTTCCAGCAGTTCTTTCACGATCTCTTCCCATTCTTCCTGCAGGGATACGCGGGGAAATGGTCGGCCGGCACGGTGATACCAATAGCGGGCATTACCGGTATCGCCTTCCTTCCTGTGCAGGTAAGCATGTATCCAGGACGCTCTGTCGTCCTGAAGATCCTGCACAATATCGTGACTTTTGTCCCAGTCGCCTTTTGCATCATACCACAATGCCTGCAGATAAGAAGATACCGAAACGGGCGGCACGGCATCTGCAACCGTACTTATAAAACTGTTGTAATCCATATGCCTCAAAAATAATGAATAAGCCCGCAGAATTATTTTACCGGATACAACATTTTCTATGGTGGTTAAAAAGAGAATGTGTAATATTGCAACCCGATTTAAGCGCCCAGATGGCGGAACTGGTAGACGCGTCAGACTCAAAATCTGGTATTCGCAAGGATGTGCAGGTTCGATTCCTGTTCTGGGCACTTGATTATCAATGAATTATAAAGGTCACATCAGTGTGACCTTTGTTTTTTGACCTACTTTTTGACCGCAAAAACGGTTACAAAGAATTTCGAATGAAGAGTTGTAAAGAACTACTTTAAAATTACAGACTTTTTTACAAGCTATTTTAGAAAAGTTTTCCGGGAATAAAAAAGTCTCGAAATACGAGACTAAAAATTTGGTTTAAGCTTGTGGCTTTTCTTCATGTGTTCCCGTATCTCTGAATCCAGGAACATTATTCTTCGTTTCTTCTTATAATGTGGCAGGCCGTCGGCAACCCAATTTGTCAAAGTATTTGTTGAAATATTAAAACGTTTAGCCGCCTCTCTCCTCGAAATAAGCGGCTCCTCAGGCGAAACTCCTTCCCCGGCTAAAGAAACCTTTCCGAGGCATTCTGATATTGCCTCTTTTATCCATTTTTTTATTTCCTCCTCCTTCACAACAAATAACGTTTCCATAAAATCCCCTCCGAAAACACATAAATATTGATCTAGCAAATACGCCCCGATAAAAAAATTATTTTGCTTCCCTTCATACGACTGAATGAAGGCTCATATTTGATATATCCGTATTCGCTCAATTCTCTTACAGTTTTACAATAAGTTATAACTGAAGATATTTTTGCTACACCCATAACATCGGAACTGAAAACATGTATGGGATTTTGAAAATCGTGCCTGCTAAAAATTTGCAGAAGCGCAGCATATACGCCAATATGGGTAACGCTAATGCGGGCATCCCCCGCAATAGCGTCAAAAAAGCCTGACAAATAGTTTTTGAATTCCATTATCAGAATTTTATCCCTTCATCCTCATTCCATTCCTTTTCTCCAGATTCTTGTGTTGACTTTCTGAAGCCTTATGGGCCACTTTCATCGCTTCCACCGTCTTTCCACCCAATGCAGTCTGAAGCGTGGTTTTCCGGGAATGCTCATCGTATATATTTATTGACTTAAACCGGGGATTTGCTTCGATATAAAACCGCTGTTCATTGCCATCTTTTATAAAACTGACGGATACACGGCTACCATTTTTCAATTCCGAGAGTAGCTTTTCTGCTACATCCTTATTAAGCATTTCCCGCAAAGGAAGGTCTCGTAAATTTTTTTCAAGATAATAGCCATCATCGGAGTTAAATTGCTTAATACGAAAGTTGCCCTGAGCATCTTTATCATTAAAGTCAAGCTGTAGCCAGGATCCCTGCCTCTGTACGCAGCGCCCAGACAAAAGATTATATGCTTCAGCAGCGTTTACCTGGTAATCGCTTCGTGCCCCGAAAAACTGCTCGCATCGTTCGGTCGGCCTGGATTCATCATAAAGTGATGTTTTATACCCCTCAAAATGATATAGTCCCGACTGGTCTTTTACGAATGACAATTGATGATCCAACCTCTCCTTATCGTTAAGATAGTAGGATACTGGAACGGAAAACTGCTGCTTTCCAAGTTTCATTTGATCCTGAATCTTTGCAGAAAGATCATTAAAGCCAGCACGCTGAACCTGGAAGTACAACTCTTGATTATTATTTTCAGTTCTTTTGTTATCCCGCCGCTTCACGATAAGCCTCTTAGCGGGTGCTACTAATAATCTACGCACCAACCTGATCATGGGGTTAGGATAAAGTTGTTTTGCAATACTGCTCCGTTCCTGACGCAACATTTTCAGTGTAAGGCGCTCTTCCAGATCATTTGAGCCCCTGTATTTTGCTGCAACAAGGTCATAGTATTCCAACTTTTCTTTGAGTAGTGCCTTATTGGTGGAAAGATTAAAAGAAAACAGTTTACTAAAACGCGCTTCCCTTTCACGCCACTGATTCAAATCTGCTTCTACTCTGTTTACAGGGATATAGCTGTTCATGTCATGATCTTTTACTGACCCTGAGAACTCAAGGTACTATTTTCGTTAGATACCCGGCATTCACTGCCGACGTCTGATTGAGGATAACTTGCGTTACGATCCTAGCTGATATTTTGCTGTTTTTTTCTTTTTTTTGAGGGCGCCGGCATCTCTGGTGGGTCATCATCAATAGCCGCCTGCTTTTCTTTTTTGCCTGTCTGCGTATTTAACTGACTTTCTGTTTCTGATTGGCGAATCTCTTTAGATTGCCTGTGATCCACATTTTGCATATTGTGGTCATAAATATTAATTGTCTTGAATTCGGCATTCGCTGCCACATGTCTTCTTTGCTCTCCATCGCCAAATACAAAAGTGGCAGCTTGAAGGTTTCCCTTTTTAAGGGAAGAAATAAATTTCTCATCACCTAACTCTTTAATAGGATGTTTAGACAAAGCGGCTTCCAAATCATAATTAAAAATTCTTTTAATTTTAAAGTTGCCGGATTCATCGGTTTGTTTAAAGTCCAGCGCTAGCCATGTATTATACTTCTGCCCTTCTGAACTGGTGAGGTCTTTATTCACTGACCTTCCTTCCATCAGGTTGTAACCCTCTCTCATGGTGATATTATTACCCCTATTGATATAGAAAGTTTGCTCCATTGCTTCCGGGCTGTTTTCCTTTTGGACACTAACCCGATAAGAGTTAAAAAAGTACATATCGGTTTCTTTGGACCGGCTGAAATTTAATGCTGCCTTAGCG
>CAKSVK010000164.1 GCA_934502905.1 uncultured Chitinophagaceae bacterium | reverse complement strand
GGCTGCCTTCGTTTTGTTGTTGTAAAGAAAAATTGTTGCTTTTATTTGACTTATTATATGATGTACATATTACATTTTCAATTCTTTTTTCATGACCAGAAAGTAAAGTCAAAACTTTATTTTCAGAATCATACAAAGGTTCAAAAGAACAATCAAACGAGCTATCTCCATTTTCAAGTTCTTCGTATTTATCCTGAGCAATTTTGAAATTAAACTTGGTTTCAAACTTATTTCCCTTTGGGGTTTTGTCAGATGCAAATTGCGGTTTAATACTTAAAATCCCTTTGCTTTTTTGTGTTAGCTCCTTATTTAGAGTTACCGACACACCTTCAACAAGAACAGAATATGATTTATCGTCATCTTTTATTTCATATCCTTCAAGAGCTCCATCCTCGTTAAGTTTTTCTGAACAATTCCCAAATATAAATTTTTGTGGTTCCGCAATTTTAATATTCAGTGTGCCATTGTCAAAAGCATAGTCATCCACAATCCATGAATCTTTGCCAATCATGTCAGCATCCAAAGTAAAAGTCAGTTTGAATAAACCCGAATGTTCTTCTTTGTTTACTGGATTAGGGTTGGCACTTTTTCCTGCTTCACGTACCCGATTGACAAAATCATGGTTGGCATAGAATGACAGATCCTGATTATAGGCAGATAAAGCGATGGCTTTTGTAATACCCAAAGGCGACTTTCGTGTCAATGCGCTTTCACCGCTTTTAGTAAACATATATCCAAATACCGCCAGCTCCTCAAAACTCAAAATATCTGCGTTGCTTAAATCCAATTGCAAAGTTTGTTTATCTCCGCTTCCTTGGGCTATGATTGGCGTTTTGCCCCAATTGTTGTACCGATGAAGAGTATTAAACAAATAATGTCTGATTGCATTTTTACTGATGTACGGGCGAATGTCGCCGTGATAGGTGAGTTTTTTGATTGACAAGATACTGTTGCCAATTTTCTCATCCCGGTTAAGGGCTGAGCCGTCAAATATTATAGTACAGGTGATGCTGTTAATTTTACTGCTCATAATTTTATGATTTTTTAGGTTCCATTACTCCGCTTAAAAATGAAAAGATTAATACCTTGAACATTTCTCTGTTCGTTTGCTTAAATGCAATTAACAGCTCTTTGTCAAAAGGCTGGTTGCAGGTCACATACAATCGTAAGATAGAATGAAAGACATCATCCTTTCTTCCCGCACGGGTTTGTTCCATAAAGCGGTATCCCATACTTTCAAAAGCCTTCTTCAACTCTTTATTAGCTTTTCTCCTGTTCCCAATTTCATTCAGCTTATTTACGCACTCAGACAAGTTGGTTTCCGAAGCCTTTTGATAAAGTGCATTAAAATCTTTATCGTTGCCCGCCATCATTTCCAGCAATTGCAGGCAGCGGATTTTTGCATCATCTAATTCCGATAATGCTTTTTTGAAAGCATACAAAAGTTCATCCTTTTGCTCCTTATTTACAGGGGAGATTTCCTGTACTTTAGTTTCCAACTCATCTAGAATTAGGATTTTATCAGACAGTAATGGCATAGTTATTCTTTTTTGTTCGTTCTTCAATTAAGGAATATAGTTGCATCAGTTTATTTGCTAAAAGTTTTATACTCGCCTCACCCCGAAAGTTGTCCGATCTGTAAAATCTACTGAGAAAATCCCGATCTTCCTTTCCTATTCCATTCATAGCTATTTTCAGTAAGCGATAGCTTAGTTCCACAAGGTCGTTCCATTTATGGTCTATTACCATATTCAGTATCCTAAACTCACCGATACTGCTAAGCAGTTCGGCAACTCTTTTATTTGAAAGCAATTTAATAGTGTCATAAGGCAGGCTGATAAATTCTATTTCTCCGTTCCGTTTAATAGCCACAATTTCAATATCCATACCAGCCCATGTATGCAATACTATATTGCTTCGTATTGAAAATTCAATTACACTCATGGCAAGCAGGTTTCGGTAGGATGACTGTTCTTTAGATGCAAAACTGGATACCAATTTATTTAATTCATACATTAACCTGAAAGAGGGTGCATTGATGAAAATACTTGTGCCATCCATCAATTTTGTGAAAGAAAGATGCTGGTGGATAACAAGAAATGCGAAAAGGTGGCATACCTTATTTGAATTTCTCAAATTCCAGTAAGCATTTGGGAATGCACTCATTGACGGTCCTAAATCTGCATGGAAAACCATGTTGTAATCGGTGATTCGCTCCATGAAATTATTCATCCCTTTTGCCTCGGATTTTAGTTCGGTTACTTTGTTTTCCGGAATATTATAACCTCTGACCAAAATATCACATTGTTGTCCTCCAGTTAACTCCTCCAATGCTTCGATAAATTCATGATAATGATCTTTCTCCGATGGCTGCAAATAATTTCTGTAAATGGGTGCTTTTCCAACAATGGATGAAATTTTCGTACTCTCAAAATACCGTCCATTGACATTTAGGTTTTTAAAAGTTCTCCTTGGAATAAACACTCTCCCATCTTTTTGCATGAACTCCTTTACATCTGTTTCTTCAATTTTTTCCAAAGAAATCAGAAATCCGAGTATGGAAGCATTATTCAACCAATTACCAGAATACAACTCAATATATTTTTCCCGGTTTCCCATTTAAAACTGTTTTTGAATTTCCAACATGCCAAACCCTTGTGAGCGTCTAACACCAATTCCGGTATCAAATACTAATTGTAAAACTTCTTTTGGTGCCTGCATTGTAAACTCACCTAACCAAGAGGTCATAGTCTGATTATAATGCGTAAGAGGAAGTCTTTTCATGGAATGAATTTCAATTTTTACATCATTTTCTTTACATGATACATTAAATTCCTGTGTCTGGTTTAATAGTATGTATTTGAACTCGCTGTCAAAATCTGGATGAGTTGGCGGAATAAACATCAGGTTGTCGTTCCTTTGATTAACCAATATCGGACTCAATGTTTTAAATATCACCTTGTCTGTATTAATCATCTTAAAAGGTAGTAGCCTGATAGCGGTCGTCTTAAAATTAATCGGATAATTTTCGCCTATCACAATTTCTTTTCTTTTTTCAAGTCCATTATAAAATGCTGTTACCAAAGTTTCATTATCAGATGAGAAAAATAAACTAACCTCGTTGCCACAATCTATCCTATTCCCATTTATTCCCTTGAATGCAGGAAAATGAAGTGAAAAAGTAAAAGGCTTATTTACTTTTCTTTTTTCTTCTTCCGTGCCATATAAATTAACATACAATATAGGGTCGTAGGCAGAAAAGACACTTTTGATCAGAGACATAAAGATTCTTCTATAATCTTTGATTAGCCAATTGGTATTCATCTCAAGTTTTACTTGTAATCTCATTCTATATAATTACCTTTTTTAAGAATCAAGAAACTCTCCTATTTTACTCCACCTTCATTATCCGTCATCACAAACCTACCCCATCCCACTGTCAACTTCCGTCACCTATCCTTTTTTATATCAGCAGCATATTCCAGACAAGCCAGGATGTTCCGGCGGGTAAGCTGCGGAAAATCGGCCAGCACCTCTTCAATGGTCATTCCCGCAGCCAGGTAGCTGAGCACATCCAAAACAGCGATCCGGGTATTACGGATACAGGATCTGCCGCTTCTTTTGCCGGGCTCAGATACTATAATATCACTGTACTCTTTCATATACTATTCAATGAATATAAGCCTTTAGACCGAAATTATTTATGATTTAATCCCCCCTTTCCCTCTATCCGTCCTGCCCACCGAAAACTTCCCATCCTCATACACCAGGTATTCACCGGATACACCGAGCGTATCTATGAAGATCACTTCATCCGAAAGCAGCAGGCGTCTTTGAACCGTATGTCCCACTATCTGTATATAGGCATCCAACCCGTCTTCCAGCAGGCTTGGCGGCCGCACCCATAAAGGCGATTGTTCCGGGTCGTCACCGGTGGGGTTATTGGTTCGTCCCAAAGCAAATTCAAAGGCGGAAAGATCCTGTTTGAACAGTGAATTGATGTCTTCCGCAATAGCGTTGCTTTGCGGCAAATGGTTCCTGCACCAGGTTCGGGTGACGCCGGCATGACTGAACAGCAAGTGTTTCCATACAAAGCAGACCTGCAGCAGTCCCTTGTCAACCGCCGGCTGCAGCAATGCCTGTATGGATGAACGCTGCCGCTGCTGGTAGCCGCTATAGGTTTCGTACACGCCGTCCAGGTAGTGGAAGTCGTGGTTGCCTATCAGTAATACCACCTTTTCCGGGTAACGTTCCTTATATTCCAGGATCTCCCTAAAATTTTCCTTTTGCTTTGCGGCGCTTATTCCGGTAAACGAATCAAAATAATCCCCGATAAAAATGAGTTGATCGAATGATTCGCGGGACGCGACCTGCTTCCACTTGTTCCTGCCGTGGGTATCGCCTAATGCTATTATTTTCATCGTAGGGGTTAGGGGTTTAAAATGACGAAAGAAGTCAAAGTTATAGGCGCCCAGTGTCAACTTGTGTCAGGGGTAAAATGGCAAAATAGAAGACCGTAAAATGGTAAGACTGTAAAATGGTAAGACGCGTAAGAGGGAACCTCTTACCATCTTATAGTCTTACTTCTTACATGTCTTACACTTCTTACATGTCTTACCACCTTACATGTCTTACCACCTTACATTTTCCACCCGCTTCTCCAAAAATCTTTTAAACGCTGCTGGTGCTATCACCTGCACATCACCCGGGAGACCAAGTACAAAGCGTCCTATGCCATGGTAATCGGCTACCGGAATTTCAAGCATATAGGCATTTCCTGTCGGCAGCAAATGTGGTTTTGCATGCGGATGTTCCTCCAGCAACAGGTTGCAGGCTTTGAGATTCAGCCGCAGTTGTACAGTGGCGGCAGGCGCTTCGGCGCTCATGCCAAAAGCGTCTGTAAAAGGTATGCGGTGGCCTTGGGCATATTGCCAGTTGGTTCTCTCTACTATTACTTCCGTAATACGACTGACCAGGAACTGCTTATTGCTTTTGTCTGCCAGATCGAAGCACCATACGCCCTGGTATTCGGGTAAAAATTCGAAAGCTTCCACCCGTCTGTCCTGTATGGTTTGACTGTTGGAGGAGCGGTAACCTTTTAGCGTCACCTGTTTCTGATCTTCCATAGCCGTTTTCAGGGTATTTACATGTTCGAGTTCGGTTTTGCCGGCCAGGGAAGCCAGCACTTTAAAATCGTAGAGACTGTGCAGCTTGCGCACCAGCTTTTCCCTTACCGCATTGCCGCCTTTTGCTTCTGCAAGCAACTGGTATAATATATAGGCTTCTTCCTCCGAAAAATGAAAGAGCTTATTGATGGTCCTTACGTGAGAGTTGCTGGTAACAAGACGGTAACCATTTTTGCGTAACAGTACCAGTCCGGCGCTTTCGAGGCTGTTTAAATAACGGTAAATGCTACGTTCCTCTATCTCCAGTCGTACAGCAATTTCCTTCAGACCGTAAGTTCTGTTGCCCGAAAACAGGAGGAGCAGGCGTAGCAATCGTTGTATTTTGGGTTGATCTGACATGGTGTTGATCATTATTCGCACATTCTAAGTGCATGTTATGGTATTTTTGCACGTTCATATCATGTCCCGGGGATCTGGGTCCTTTGGTCTATGATTACGCAACTATTTCTACACATCCCATCCCCTGGCTATTATACACACCCACCCCCGCGTTCAACAACAGCTCCACAAACCTTTTCTCTGCTATCACCTTCAACCCGAAATGCATCCATCCACGGATCTTTGTTTGGGCAGCTGTACCGGCTTTTATGGTCAGCAGCCGCGACCTCGGCGGCTCTTGCATGAGCATAACCTTCACCACCAGCAATGCGCCTGCGGCGGTATCCGCATCAAAACAAGTGGCAATTTTGTTGCGCCAGTTGTATAGTACACTCTCTGTAAACCGGGGGTCTTCCGGTGACACAAATTCATATTGTCCCTTTTCATTTTGCGGGCCAGCCACTACCGGGGAAAGCGGCTTCAACGCTGCGTTCACCATTTCATTGCCCTTGTACTGCTGCAAGGGATCGGGCAGGCTTTCTACCGAACGCACCGTAAAGCCTGCACGCGATTTTTTATCCGCGATATCAATATGCTCACTCTGGAACAATCCTTTTACAAAATTTTCTGCCGCCAGGGGTAAATGAAAAGCCACCCGGAAGTGCAGCTCGTTATGGAGAAGGTGCATCCTGTCTCCCTGTATTGTAAACGGGCAGTTGATCTGGGAAAAGGTGAAAAACTTAAAGCCTTTACCATACCCGCTTTCGTGCAGGAACTGCGCATAGCCGGCATCGCCTTTAGCAATGATCCGGTACAGGGCCGAAGACAGGGGATAAGCATAGTTGACCGGGATGATGCCGGGGGTCTTTCCCGTAAGGTTCAATACGATCTTAAATACCATAGCGACAATCTTTTTTTTACTACCCCTCCAAGGGTTATTAACCCTTTTAACCCTTGGAGGGGTAGTAAACTTATTCAAATTCTTTTCCTCCCTTATCCAATAACGACCGGTGAAAGGTTAACAAAGCCTCTTTATTACCCAGCCAGTCCTCCAGGTATTTTCTATCCAGCTTAGATGCTTTATCCAGCAAATACGCGTGAATGGAAGAGTGTGGCCAGTCGAACAGTTGTTCTACAAAACCATGTTTCACCGGATTGTTATGAATATAAGCGATCAGTTGCGTGAAATAAGTGTCTGAAGATACCCGTTTTCTTTTGAAATTGGGTATGAACAGGCTGCCGCGACGCGCGTAGCGTTTGTTATAAGCCTGGGTGTATCCGTTGAATAAATTGGAAAATTGCTGGCTGATTATTTTCGATACCCCTCCAAAGGTTTCCAACCCTTGGAGGGATGAATCATGCTTTTTTATACGAACAAAATCCAACACCTCGCCTTCGCTTCGTATGCGGATCATCAGGTGAAGATGATTGGGCATCAGGCAGTAAGCATACGTGGTTGCTACCGGGTAGATGTGATCACCATATCGTTCCAGGAAATAGCGGTAGTTTTCTTCAGAACGGAAAAGGTTTTCACTCCCATTGGCATGAGTGTATACATGATGAACTGTTCCGGCGTCAAAGCTCATAGGTTAATGTTTTAATCTCCCGAAAGCGGTTGAATTAAAACAGGAATATATGAAAAATTACATACAACTCATATGATCTTCCTAAATAGATCGAAATCACCTTTTATTTACAGGATCTAAGCATAGATACTCTTGCTTTATCGTTGTTGATCTTTGCCCCTTTTCAGGTATACAGGAGAAAATAAAGCTTTACTCTCCAAAATCAAACTCAAAATCCAACAGCTTTTTGGGATGAACTTCCAGCCCTTTAGCAATTGCGACAATCATAGATAAAGTGGCGCTATGTTCCCCGTTAATTACCCGGTAAACTTGCTTCGTTTCAATTCCGCCGATAGCAGCCACTTCTTCAGGGGTTTTCTTTTTCAAGTCAATGAGCCTTCTAAGATTTGCCCCAAATGCGTTTAAATATACCTGATTTCTCACTTTCACATGATGAAAATGAGAAAGTGTATAAAAATAAAATTGTCATATTTGACAATACTGTACATTACATTTTTACTTTTGATACTGAAAATATAACCCACAAAATACCTTCAATCCATCCATATTACTGTTTCAGTTCCAGTCCTTCGTGCAATGCCTCCAAC
>CAKSVK010000163.1 GCA_934502905.1 uncultured Chitinophagaceae bacterium | reverse complement strand
CATTAACTGGCTGAGGTTCCGGATCCGGATCATTTTTATCCTTTTTACAGGCGATGAAGGTAATAGCGGCTAAACAGATAACTGATAATGCTTTTTTCATAAAAAATCTGACTTTTAAAAATTCTTAGTTAGTTAATAAGTCTCTAACGAATTAGTTAGCAACTTTAGTGCAAAAATAAGTACTATTTTAAATCAATTTACAAATACATGTTTTTTAACATATCTATTGGGTAGTATTTCTTTGCTAAACTCCCTCTCCAACGCTATTACCCCTGTTTTTTCCGAGCTGAAATGCAAACTTATATAAGCGTAAACGCCTGTATATTTTTAACGTTTGGCTTATCTGAGACGAGTTGATATTAAAAAAAATAATATAAACTATCCCATTAACGCCTGCACTGTCATTTCAGATTGCTGCTGCAATACCAACCTTTTACCCTCCGTCAACTTTTCAAAAATCTCCTGTGAATAATGCCTGATCGTCAAGAGGTTAAGCCCTTTTTCTATCTGCACATCGAACTCAGCGGCGGCTTCGGCCGCAAAATTGTCTGTCCGGGCGCCTCTGTCATCCACACATACCATTATAGATACGGCTCCCGCCTGGATAAGGTTGGCTCTTTCTTTGTTTTCTTTCAATAAGTGGTACAGCACCGACATTTCCTTTTCTCCTACAAAGGAGAAATCTTTTGACTGCAGGCGCAGCAATACCTGGTCCTGCTTAACTACGATGATCGGGGGAAGGAATTTGTCACTTTTGGTATGGATGACCGTTCCCGGTAAAGAAGGATCGAGAAAACACCTTACAAACAGGGGTATACGATTATTGTAAAGCGGTTTGATCGTTTTCGGATGTATTACCTGGGCGCCATAATAGGCCATCTCGATTACTTCCTCATACCCCAGGTGTTCGATCAGCCTGGCGTCGGGGAACAGCCTGGGATCTGCGCTCATCACCCCCGGCACATCTTTCCAGATGGTGACGCTTTCCGCCTGCAGCAGGGATGCCATGATAGCGGCCGTAAAATCACTCCCCTCCCGCCCCAGTGTAGTGGTCTCATTTTCATCAGTAGCACCGATGAAGCCCTGGGTCACTACCATGTTACTATCCTCAAAACACGGTAGTAACAAGGTCCTGATATGTTGCAGGGTAACCGCTTCATCAACCCCGGCTACCCGGAACTTATTGTTGGTTTTCAGGATATCCCTGATATCTACCCAGGTGTTTGTAATGCCCTTTTCGTTCAGGAACGCGCTGATAATGGTAGAGGAGAGCAACTCCCCGCAGCAAACGATCTGGTCGTAATAATAGTCAAATTCCCTCACCGGCTGGTCGTACAGCGACCATTCCACCTCGGTAAACAGTTGCGACATCTGCTCCAGGGCATCGTTAAAATGCGTTACCAGCAAATATTTTGCAGCCGTCAGGTGATGTTGTTTCACCTGTTCAAACAGTTGCAATGCGTCTTCTTTTCTTTCTTCAAAAAAGGCTTCTGCTACTTTTTCCAACGCATTCGTGGTTTTCCCCATTGCCGAAATAACAACCAGCAACCTGTCCTCTTTATATTGTTGTAGTAAACCGGCTACCTGTTGTATCCTTTCAACGGTAGCAATGCTCGCTCCACCCAGCTTGAAAACCTGCATTGTAAAAATTAATTTTTTTTCGGCTAATGCTGCAAATATAGCATGGCAAACAATGATAATCATTTGATAAGAAGGATATAAAAAGTTTGTCATCAATCTCAACTGGCTTAACTTGCCCGCAATGGAGCAGCAGGTCGTTATCTCTGTAAAGAACTTAACCAAACATTACGGGCATTTTGAAGCAGTGAAGGGCATCAGCTTTGATGTTTTCCAGGGGGAGATTTTCGGGCTGCTCGGTCCAAATGGCGCGGGAAAATCCACCACACTGGAAATTATTGAAACGCTCCGTGACAAAACAGGAGGCGAAATAATGGTGGACGGACTGAATATCGACCGGCAGCCGGATAAGATAAAACAGGTCATCGGGGTACAGTTACAGACCTCAGGATTTTATCCCGGGCTGAACCTTATTGAACTGATCCATTTGTTTGGCGGATTGTATAACCAGCCGGTAGATGCCATAGAACTGCTGCGGATGGTGAACCTGGAGGATAAGGCGCACAGTAAATTCAAAGCCCTGAGCGGGGGACAGAAACAACGTTTTTCCATTGCTACCACGCTGATCAATAAGCCCAGGATCATTTTCCTGGATGAACCCACCACAGGCCTGGATCCCCAGGCCAGGCGCAACCTTTGGGACCTGATCCTGGATATCCGCTCAAAAGGCACCACTGTTATTATCACCACCCACTACATGGACGAAGCCGAGATTCTCTGCGACCGGGTAGCGATCATGGATGAGGGAAAAATAATTGCCCTGCAAACCCCTGATAAGCTGATAGACCAGCTGGTGGCAACCGGCTTTGAAAGACCCAAAGAAGTAAAACAAGCCAACCTTGAAGATGTTTTTATTCACCTGACAGGACGTACCTTGCGGGCGGAATAACCCAACTATAAATTCAACTTAAGATGAAGAAGACACTGATCATTTCTTTCCTTATTACAGTCTCGCTGCATGTATTTGCCCAAACACCGGCTAAAAAACCGGCCGCCGCTGCTAAACCTGCTCAGGCTGCAAAACCCGGAGAAGCACGCCCCCCTGTCCTGAACACGGCGCTGGACAGCTTCAGCTACGCAATAGGTATGATGGACGCAAGCTTTTTTAAATCGCAGGGGGTAACGGAAATAAACTACGCCCTGATGAACCAGGGATTTGACGACTTACTGAAGAATAAAAATACATTACTGAACCAACAACAGGCCGATATGACGATCAGAGAACAATTACAGGCATTCCTGCGGAAAAAATCACAGGCTACTATTGAAGCAGGGGAAAAATTTCTTGCGGAAAATAAGAAACGCGAAGGGGTAAAAGAAACGCCCAGCGGACTGCAATACGAAGTGATTACATTAGGCACCGGTCCCAAACCTGCCGATACCAGCCGCGTAAAAGTACATTATGAAGGATTCCTGATCGATGGCAAAAAGTTCGACAGCTCACGTGACCGCGGCGAACCCATCACATTTGCCTTAAACCAGGTGATTGCCGGCTGGACCGAAGGCGTGCAGCTAATGCCGGTTGGCTCACGTTTCAAACTGTACATACCGTATAACCTGGGCTATGGAGAGCAGGGCGCCGGAGGTGGTAATATCCCCGGGGGTGCAGCCCTGGTGTTTGATGTAGAGCTGCTGGGGATAGAGTAACCATATACCCGACTTTCATTCATAATATATGTCAGACTATAATCTGCAGTACCCTATCGGAGCATACGAGCCGCAGGATTTTTCGGAACCTGTAAAGGAAGCATGGCTGGCAGATATACAGTACCTGCCCGGGCTGCTGGAACAGGCGATCAGTAACCTGGACGAAGAACAGCTGAATACACCCTATCGTGAAGGCGGCTGGACTGTTCACCAGCTGATACACCATATTGCCGATAGTCATATGAATGCCTATTGCCGGTTTAAGCTGGGGTTAACGGAACATTGCCCCACCATAAAAACCTATGATGAAAAAAGCTGGTCGGCATTATACGACGTAAAGCAGGTGCCGGTAAACATTTCGCTGACATTGCTGCATGCCCTGCACACCCGGTGGTACAGCCTGCTGTGTGCTTTGAGCGATGAAGACTTCCAGCGAAAAGTATTTCATCCGGTATATGGCAGATCCGTGACCTTATGGTTTTTACTGGGCAGCTATGCGTGGCATGGCAGGCACCATGCAACACATATCACTTCCTTAAGGGAAAGGAAAAAATGGTAATAATGATCCGTTATCGGTTTTATTGAAATGTCATCATAACAAGTGGTTTGTGTGACAGCCGGTGCCCCCCACTGACCGAAAAAAACTAATTTTGATACCTGTTCATTATAAATTGTTCATTCAAGACCCAACAGTTTAATAGATGAAAGACATGAAATGGAAGACCCTGTCTTCTGAATATCTATACAAAGCCAACTGGTTTACAGTCCGTAAGGATAAATGTCAGACGCCTGAAGATAAGATCATTGATCCCTACTATGTATATGAATTCCCTACCTGGGTGGCAGCAGTAGCGCTTACCGAAGATGAGAAAGTGGTGATGGTCCGTCAGTACCGCCATGCTATTGGAGAAACTTCATTTGAACTGCCCGGTGGGTGTGTAGACGATACCGATGCCAATTGGGAAGAAGCGATCGCCCGGGAACTGCTGGAAGAAACAGGGTATGCATTTACCGGCTATGAATACCTGGGTAAAATATCAGCGAACCCTTCTACCAATGATAACCTGATGCATATGTATCTTGCAAAAGGCGGTAAAAAAGTGGCCGAACAGCACCTCGATCCCAATGAAGAAATAGAAGTATATCTTTTTACGATAGACGAAGTGAAGCAATTGCTGGCAGACAACCAGTTGCTGCAGGCTATGCACGTTGCCTGCCTTTATTATGCTTTTGCAAAGCTGGGGGTGCTGTAGAAGCAAAGAGTCAGCACGTTTTATATATAATACGCAACGACTTAGTATCGTCTCTGCGAATATCCCATTAGTGGCTTCTCAATCATTAAGCTGTGACATGAAAGCGCTTTCTAACAGCGCGTGGGGACACGCGCCGGGTCAGCGGGCGGCCGGTTGTATGTCTCCACGCAACCTTCGTGCACTTGGATATCCCGAAAGCTTCCAATTTTTTGTAGCTTGTTGGTTAACAGCAACTTGAATGATGTGTCATTGGCAGGCAGCATCCGAAACGATATAAATGGAACAAATGCTGCTGCGGGAGAAGCAAATACGGTATTCTTCCTCCCCCACTGCAAGTATGTTATTAAGGGGCTCAATCCGGCATGTGGAGATACCGCTGGGAAAGTAGAAGTGTCCGCATCTTTTATTAACAGGAACCAGATATTGGTTCGTACAAAACACAACACCTGATTTTACAAACCACTAAGAAGTTAAGGATCATTCAGCTTTTCACTTTAACTCATGATTCTTTAACGGCTATAACGGGAACCAATAATGCTCCCCGGATAATATATGGTTAATAACATATTGTGCAAGCCTACTTTTTAAAATACCTCCGCGATCATACAACGGACGCTACCGCCACCATTGGTTTCTATAACGGGAACAGGCGAATGGATAATAGTATTATAACGCTCCAATTTTTTAACCTGCTCCCCGGTTAAAGCATCAAATGCCCGGGATGACATCACGAGCAGCTTTTCGCCGTCCGCATTTTGCACCTGCAGCATATTTCCTGCGAAGTTCGTTACCTGTTCCCGTGAAATAGATATGATTTCTTTTCCCGTCTGTTGCAGCTTTTCTATCACATACGGCCTTTCAATGTCAAGGATGCATTCCAGGCAAATGACAGCATAACGATCAGCAATGCACATCATTACATTCGTATGATAGATTGCATTGCCAGTGCTATCCAGCGCATGGAACACCACGGAGGTATATTCCATGGCAGCACACCATTCGTCCAGTACCAACCTGTCTGTTCTCGGCGACAGGCAGGCATAGGCGATCCTGCGCTGCCGGTCCAGCACCATGCTGCCCGTTCCTTCCAGGAACCTGTTCTCCTTTTCGTAACGGGTCAGATCCACTATATTTTTAATGCCCGTCTTTTCCTTCAATGCCCGGATCAAACCGGGCTTTCTTTCCAGTCTTCTGTTGGGAGCAAACATGGGGTAAAGGCATATCGTATGCCCGGCATGGAAAGATATCCAGTTGTTGGGAAAAATGGAATCAGGGGTATGGGGTTCGGGGGTGTCGGATACCACCATCACCTCCACACCTGCTTTTTGTAAAGCCGCTGCAAGTCCTTCAAATTCCTGTAACGCACTTTCCTGCACATGGCTGCTGTTATCCTTTACCTGGAAGCTGTTATTAACGGCGGTCTGGCTGTTAAACTCAAACCTGGCCGGCCGGATCATCAATACGGTGGAAGTGGTTTGCAATGGGAAAAGTTTAATTGAATTTAATGATCATTCCTGCTAAAATACAAATTGCGAATGTTAAAACTTATTATCTTCGTCGCATGCCAATAGTAGCACCCTCTTTATTAGCCAGTGATTTTTTACGTCTGCAGGAAGAATGCGATATGTTGAATGCCAGTGAAGCTGACTGGTTTCACCTGGATGTGATGGACGGCCGTTTTGTGCCGAATATCAGCTTCGGCTTTCCGGTGATCTCTAAAATAAGGCAGGCTACTACCAAGCCGCTGGATGTTCATTTAATGATCGAGGAGCCCGGCAAATATGCCGCTGATTTCAAGCTGGCGGGCGCAGATCATTTGATCGTGCATATAGAAGCATGCCCACATCTTCACAGGAATATCCAGCAGATCAAAAACCTGGGTATGAAAGCCGGGGTGGCGCTCAATCCACATACGCCGGTGCAGATGCTGCAGGATATATTACCCGACCTGGATATTGTTATCATCATGAGCGTAAACCCCGGATTCGGGGGACAGCAATTCATACCACAATCGCTCGCCCGGATCAATATGTTGCGTCAGCGTATCGACCAGATGGGATTATCAACTATTATAGAAGTAGATGGCGGTGTAACCGAAGCCAATGCCGCCGCTATTGTAGAAGCAGGTGCACACGCTCTTGTGGCAGGCACTACCGTGTTTGCAGCAGCAGATCCTCTTGCTGCCATACATAACTTAAAGCATCTGTAATATACTGCTTTTCAAGGGCGCTTAATCTTTGATAAAAGTTTTCGATTAGCATTCGGTAATCCACGACGGAATTTCGATAAGCGTCATAATAATCGCAACACAGCCCCCGTTTAATGTATGATAATCCAAAATTTTATCGAATTTTAATTTCTACCCCCGTGAAAAAAATCTCATTAATCGAACCCCAAACAATGGAGAAAGTTATTTCCATCTGTCAGCAGTACTCAGCATTAGATGAGGATAGCCAGAAAGCTTTAGAAAGCGTTATTACATTGAAGGAATTCAAAAAGAACGAACACGTCTTTGAGCAAGGTGAATTTTGCGGCGACATTTTTGTGATTGTAAAAGGTTCTTACAGGCTTTTCCACAAAGCAACGCAAAAAGAACATACCACCTGGCTGGGATATGATGATCATATCATTTCTTCCCTGCACAGCATTTTGTTTAATACGCCTGCAAAAGAGACTATGCACATTCTCGAAGAATCGGTAATAGGGGTTATTCCTTATAACGCCTTGCTGGATCTCAGCCGCCAGTATGCCGATATCGACAAGCTGCATCGTACCATCATGAGCACCTTTATCATGGAAATGCAGGAGAACCTGTTCGCTACCCGTTTCATGGAAGCTGCCGACAGGTATCATTATTTTACACAAAAGCAACCGGAGGCCTTACAAAGGATACCTTTGACCTACCTGGCTTCTTTCCTGGGTATCACCAAAGAAAGCCTGAGCAGGATACGTTCCGGTTTCAGGAACAGGGACAACAGTTTCGGTTTGAATAATTCCTACTTACGCACTGCGTCATAACATTACATGAAATTTATCTGAAAAGCCGGTGTATACCGGCTTTTTTATTTTTCCACCTTCTATCACCGCCATACAGCAGTCCTGTTATACGGAAATCTCCGACTCCGTATTTACTATGTTCTCCCGGGACTCCGGTCCCGGCGCCATAACTTACTGACAGTATCTC
>CAKSVK010000162.1 GCA_934502905.1 uncultured Chitinophagaceae bacterium | reverse complement strand
GCGTTATATCCACTCAAACCTGGCTGCAGGCGCTCCCACCAGTGGTTCGGCCTATAAGCCCGGTACGGCTGTATCCGGCGATTTGGGTGTTTACTACAACGGCGCCAACGAAGAAGGACAGGGTTGGAGCATAGGCGCTGCTTTCAGCAATCTCGGATCCAAGATCGGTTATACTTCAGATGCAACACAGCGTAACTTTATCCCTGCCAACCTGGGTATTGGCGTGGGGCATACCTGGGTATCGAACGAGGTGCATAAAGTGTCTTTGAACGGTGAGTTCAATAAGCTGCTGGTGCCGGCTCCCCCGGGAGAGAATGCAACACAGGAAGATTTTGACAAGTATAACAGCAGCGGCGTGGTAAACGGCTGGATGAAATCGTTTGGTAATGATGCGCTGGCTTATTCTGCCGGTGTGGAGTATGTATATAACGATCAGTTTTCCTTAAGGGGCGGTTATTACGGCGATTCCAGGTCTATGGGTAAAAGAAGTTTCTTTACTATGGGCGTGGGTATCAACTACAATGTATTTGGTATCAATTTTTCTTACCTGATGCCTTCCGGCAGCGGTGTAAACAGAAACCCGCTTTCCAACACCCTTCGCTTCAGCCTGTTGTTCAACCTGGGCGGCGACACAGAAGGCGGTGGCAATAGTTCCCTTTCTTATTAACAGACCGGTAAATAAATTCATAAATAGACCCAACGGCAGCGGCTGTTGGGTTTTGTTTTATATTGCACGAAAAATGGCTTACAGAATTGGTTCCGGCATTGACTTCCACCAGTTAGCTGCCGGCAGAAAACTATGGATCGGCGGTATTGAAATACCACATTACAAAGGGTCTGTCGGACACAGTGATGCAGACGTGCTGTTGCATGCTATTTGCGACGCCATGCTGGGAGCGTTGGCTTTAGGAGATATCGGCTTTCATTTTCCTAATACATCCGCAGAGTTTAAAGATATAGACAGCAAGATACTGCTGAAACGTTGTTACGAGCTTATTCAAAAGGAAGGGTATGGTATTGTGAACATCGATTCCACCCTCTGCCTGGAAGAGCCCAAAATAAAGCCTTATGTGCCCGTGATGCGTCAAACAATTGCGGAGGTGCTTCAACTGGAGATCAATGACGTATCCATCAAAGCAACCACTACAGAAAAAATGGGATTTGCAGGAAGGGAAGAAGGACTGGTAGCTTATGCTACAGTGCTGCTGAAGAAAATTTGAAAATGGGCTAATTTGAAAATGGGAAAAGAATGTGGAGATGTGAAAATGCGAAGCCTGGATTTGTTCTATAACTGATGTGGTAGATATACAGCCTGGAAATATTCCACAGTACCGTCTCTCTCCTGCAGTGGAACGAAAATTATCCATTTAGAACTTATGGTGAGGAACCGGATAACGGGGGCAATTCGCGTAAGCGGGCTTTGTGAGTAGGTCTCCCCGCCTTTGGAGGGGCTGGGGGAGGCTAAAAAACCTTATTTTTGCCGGATGGCCGAAACTATCAATATAAAAGTGATCAACAAATCCGGTAATCCTCTTCCGGAATATGCCACCAGCGGCGCTTCAGGCATGGATGTACGGGCCGATATTGCGGAACCGCTGCACCTGGCCACGCTTCAGAGGGCACTGGTGCCTACCGGGCTGTATATGGAAATACCGGAAGGTTTTGAGGTGCAGGTGCGCCCGAGGAGCGGACTGGCTGCCAGGCAGGGGATCACCTGCCTGAATACGCCTGGCACGATTGATGCAGATTACAGGGGAGAAGTAAAGGTAATCCTGGTAAACCTTTCCGATGAGACCCAGGTCATTCAGCCGGGTGAAAGAATTGCCCAGCTGGTTGTTCAGAAAGTGGAAAAAGCGCAATGGGAAACAGTGGATACTATCGGGGTTTCTGCCCGCAATGACGGGGGATTTGGTCACACCGGCAAAAACTAAAAACAGGTATGTTCGGCAGGTTGGTTTTAGCATTATTGTTTATTGTATTCCTATTCAGTTGCCGCAGTTCCAAGAAGCTGCAGTCTGCTGTCACCAATAAAGATTCGGTGATCACGCTGCTGGTAAACCCGGCAGAATCTGATTCTGTAAAGCTGCTGCATGATGCCCTGGATAAAATAGCATCCAATACCATTCAATACAATACCTTTTCGGGAAAAATAAAGGTTGACTACAAGGATACCCGGCAAAGAAAATACGATTTTAATTCCTTTGTCCGTATCCGGAAAGACAGCGCCATATGGATATCCATCAGCGCTATATTGGGGATTGAAGCGTTCCGGGTACTGGTGACGCCGGACAGCGTGAAGATCATGAACCGGCTCGACAACTATATCCAGTATCACTCCACAGATTATATCCGCGAGATCACACAACTGCCGGCTGATTTTTATACGCTTCAGGACATTCTCATAGGGAATCCGGTTTTTCTGGATACAACCAATGTGCTGATGTATAAAGAAAGCGAAAACAATATTTCCATTTCCACACTGGGAGAATTTTTCAAGCACCTGCTGACCCTGCGAAAGGAGGATTCTGCGATAGAGCACAGCAAGCTGGATGACCAGGATATAACACGGAACAGGACTGCCGACTTCAGCTTCGAAGATTACACCCAGGTGCAGGGACGGCTGTTTTCGTCAAAAAGGAAGATCGTTATTACTGAAAAAAACAGGATCGATATCACGCTGGATTACAAGCAGGTTGAATTTGACAAAACGCTCAGTTTTCCTTTCAATGTTCCTAAGAATTATTTAAAAAAATAATTTTAACACTCTTCAGGGCAATGCTATTACGGTAGTTTCGTTATTTTCGGGTATACGTTAATACCCTTTCAATATATTTTCATGCGTAATATCCTTTCGTTTATTGCAGCCGCGATCCTGGCTTTATTTGTGAATGTGCAGCAGGCACAGGCACAATCCAAAGAAGATCTGGAAAAACAAAGAAAAGAGATCCAGGCTGAGATCGAAGAGTTAAGACGTTCCCAGGCTTCTGTAAAAAAAGACAGGAGCCAAAGCCTGATACAGCTCCGCAAGGTGCAGAGCCTGATAAAAAAGAGGGATGCGATCATTTCCAACATCAACAAGCAGGTACAACTGATCGACAATGACATCTCCAACAACAATAATGAAATAGAAAGATTGAGCCGGCAGCTGGATACTTTTAAGGTACAGTACGCAAAGACCATTGAGCATGCCTATAAAAACAGGAGCAGTTATGATATGCTCAATTTCATATTTTCAGCTACCAACTTCAATGAGGCGATCAAACGGGTCGCCTATTTGAAGGCATACCGCGAATACAGGGGAAAGCAATTGGAGAAGATACAGAAAACCCAGGTTTTGCTGGCTGATAAGAACAGGGACCTGGCAAATAACAAGACCTTAAAGACCAAAACCCTTGACGAGCAGAGCAGGGAAATGCAGAAGCTGGAAGATGAGAAAAAAGAGAAGAACGTAGTGGTCAGCAAGCTGAAGGAGAAGGAAAATGAGCTGGGCAAGCAGCTTGCTACAAAAAGTAAGGTGGAGAGGAATATCAAGAATTCTATTGCAGCCATCATTAAAAGAGAAATTATGGAGGCTGAAAAAGCGGAAAAAGCCAGGAGAGAAGCGGCTGCAAAGGCCGCTGCCAATAAGCCGGCATCTACCGCTACTGCAACTGCCGCCGCTGCCAAACCGAATCGTACTGAAAACAAGCTTGAAATGACACCCGAAGTCACCGCAGTTTCCGTGGGGTTTGAGAACAACCGCCGCAAATTGCCCTGGCCGGTAGGGAAGGGGGATATCACCGGGAAGTTCGGCCGGGTGAAAATTGAAGGAACCAGCTTGTGGGAAGATAATTTCGGTATCTATATCAGGACAGATCTTGGAGCAGTCGTAAAATCCGTATTTGAAGGCACCGTTTCTTCCGTACATAATATCGGCAATACTTCAGCGGTAACTATACGTCATGGTAAATATCTTACTACTTACCACAACCTCTCCAATATTGCTGTAAACAAGGGGGATGATGTAAAGCTGGGGCAGACCATCGGTAAAGCCGCAGAAGATGATGATGAGGACGGTGTGGGTAAGATCTACTTTATCGTTACCATGGTAGTAGGATCTAACCCTAAATACCTGAATCCCGAAGAATGGATCAAGCCCCGTTAATACCAGCCTGTTGTTTTTAAAGCGCTTGAGTTGTGCTGATTATTCACCTGCCACCAACCTTTGGATTGATGAATAGGCTCCTGTGAGTCAGTGCCTGGGAAAGTTGTGAGGATACGCAACCGTGCAACCTCCTGCTCCCTGTGTGTTCCCGCGTGCGGTTTGAATGCAGATTGAACCAATCAGTGACATCTGCCTCCGTGTCGTTCGGTAGTTCATATTGCGGTGCGACCGGATGGTGCCTGCACCTGGGGGAAATTTCTTACAGTCTCCGCAGAGGGATCTGCGCTTCGGGGAGCTTTTACTGGAGTGCCGGATCTTAAGGCAGACCCGTTGAAGCTTCCGCGCAAGGGTATTGCGTACTGGTTTATAGCATCTTATGGAAAAGATTTTAGCGCTCAGGAATCTATCTTTTTCATATATTTGCCCCTCAAATTTTATCCAGTGAGCGTTAAAACTAAAGACAGCGTAAAATTCTCAAAGGAAACCTATCTGTATTGGTATGAGCTGATGTTGTTGCTTCGCCGTTTTGAAGAAAAAGCAGGGCAGTTATACGGTATGCAGAAGATCAGGGGTTTCTGTCACCTATATATAGGCCAGGAAGCTGTTGCAGCAGGATGTATGACTGCAACAAAGCCGGAAGATACTTTTATTACTGCCTATCGTTGTCATGCGCTTGGTATCGCAAAGGGTATCACTCCCAAAGCCGGTATGGCGGAATTGTTTGGAAAAGCAACCGGCTGCTCCAAGGGGAAGGGCGGTAGTATGCACTTTTTCGGCAATAAAGAGCGGTTTTTCGGCGGTCATGGTATTGTAGGGGCCCAGATAGGGACCGGTGCGGGGTTAGCATTTGCCGAAAAATATAACGGAACGGATAATGTGTCGCTTACCTTTTTTGGAGATGGCGCTGCCCGCCAGGGTATACTGCATGAAACCTTTAACCTGGCTATGACATGGAAGCTTCCTGTGGTATTCATCTGCGAAAACAACAACTATGCAATGGGTACTTCTGTAGAACGTACTTCCAATGTAATAGATATCTACAAGCTGGCAGATGCTTACGATATGCCGGGGGATGTGGTGGACGGAATGAGTCCGGAAGCTGTGCATGAAGCGGTTCAGAGAGCCGTAAAACGTGCCCGCGAAGGAGGCGGACCCACACTGCTGGAAATTAAAACCTACCGCTACAAAGGACATTCCATGAGTGATCCTCAGAAATACCGCACCAAAGAAGAAGTGGAGGAATACAAACAAAGAGACCCTATTGAATATACCCGCGATAAGCTGCTGAACGATTTTAAAGTGGGGCAGGAGGTGATAGATGAGATAAGCGAACGTATTAAGAACCAGGTGGAGGAAGCCGTGAAGTTTGCGGAAGAAAGCCCTTGGCCGTCAGACGATGAGCTGCTGAAAGACGTATATATCCAGCAAGACTATCCGTTCATAATGGATTAGTGAGCTGTGCAATTTGGTGAATGACTTCAATCAAAACAATCATAACACAATAAAATGAGTGCAACAGGCAAAAAGGACGCTGCTGTTAGAACCCAAAGCTTTTTAGAGAAGAATAGCAAATCAATACTTTTTTTATTCGGAGCCATTATTATAATCGTCGGGGGATACTTCGGGTATAAATACCTGGTGAAGGCACCCGAAAATGAGAAAGCTGTAGAAGCGATAGCGCAGGCGCAGCAATATTTTGCCGCAGATTCCCTGCAGCTTGCTTTGAACGGTGATGGTAAAAATGCAGGCTTTCTGAAAGTGATCAGCAAATACGGAAGCACTCCTTCCGGCAACCTGGCAAAACTGTATGCCGGTGAGGCATATCTCAGTCTCGGCGACTTTAACAACGCCATCAAGTACCTGAATGATTTTAATGCAAACGGCTCCTCGCAAACCCAGGCTATGGTATATGGTATGCTGGGAGATGCCTATTCTGAATTGCAGAAAAATGAAGAAGCGGTATCTAACTATAAAAAGGCTGCTACCACATTTGAAAAGAATGCGACCCTGTCATCTGAATACCTGTTCAGGGCAGCCAGCCTGTATGAAGTAATGGGAAAGAATAAAGAGGCGGTAGAGCTGTTTACACAATTAAAAGAAAAATATCCCAATACAGAACGCGGCTTTAATGCAGACAAATACCTGGGAAAACTGGGCGCTCAATAGTATGAAATATGGCAGATATTGTTAACAGCAATTTATACGATTTTAATGCGGGCACTCTAAAAAAGGGTGCCCGTGTTGTTATTGTCCGTACCGAATGGAACGCTGCGGTGATCAACAGGCTGCAGGAAGGTGCGGAGGAAGTATTGAAGCTATACGACGTCAACCCGACGATCGTTACGGTGCCGGGTGCATTTGAAGTACCCTTCGGCATAGCGGCGCACTGGCGGACACATTCTGACAGCGCCACGGCGCCGGATGCCTACATTGCGCTCGCCTGTGTTATAAGGGGTGATACGCCGCATTTTGATTATGTTTGCCAGGGTATCACGGAAGGTATCACCCGGCTGAACGTAGCGCTTCCTGTTCCTGTGATCTTTGGTGTGCTGACGGTGGATACCGGTGAACAGGCAGAAGAACGGATCGGGGGAAAGCACGGGCATAAGGGGAAAGAGGCGGCGATGACTGCTTTGAAGATGATCGTGCTCAACGGTTCGTTCTGGTCGAATGAATATTGATTTGTTTTAAAAATATGGTTATGGCGCATTGGCTTGTAAAATCAGAACCGTTCAAATATAGCTGGGAGCAGCTTGTAAAAGACAAACAGACCTTCTGGGATGGGGTACGGAACTACGCTGCCCGCAACAACCTGAAAGCTATGAAAAAAGGTGATGAGGTCTTTTTCTATCACAGCAATGAAGGGCTGGAGATAGTAGGCATAGCCAGGGTGGCAAAGGAATTTTATCCCGACCCTACTGCTGATGACGATACATGGGTGGTGGTAGACCTGAAGCCGGTAAAAAAATTGAAGAAGCCTGTTACCCTTCAGCAGATCAAAGCGGATAAACGCCTGGCTGATATGGCTCTGATAAGGTTAGGACGGTTGTCTGTTCAGCCGGTGACAGATAAAGAGTGGAGTATTGTAATGGAAATGGCGGGGGAAACCGGCAGGTGATATTCTTTTGTTATTCGTAAAAGTGAAATATTATGCACCAGTACGTTACCGATTTTGTTAGTCTTCTGGATAACAATAACAACGTCATTTTTAATATGACCCGGGAAGAAGCATCGGCTGCAATTGCTTCCGGAGATGCCTCCGCCGTCCGTAATATAGATGGTCAGTTCGCCATTGTGGAAAAGGTTGGACGGCAGGTGTTCATGGCGCGTTCTATCGGTCGCCCCATGCGCTATTTCCTGGCAAAACAAACCTCGGGTCCCTTGCTGATCGTGGCAGAACGAATGGATGAGATCTATACATTCCTGCAGCAAAGAGGGCTGCACAGGCAGTTTCATCCTTCCTATACGAGAATGGTGCCCGCACACCATGTGGTACGGCTTGAAGTGATTGGTTGCCCCGATCCCAACCCGGTCTATACCAGGTTTTTTGAACCGGAAAGAAATGTGCTGCCGGCAGACCTGGATG
>CAKSVK010000161.1 GCA_934502905.1 uncultured Chitinophagaceae bacterium | reverse complement strand
ATAGTAAAAAACTCTAAAAAGTATCAAGTTATGGCAAAACAGAACAGTATACAAAAAAGATTTTGCGTATTAAAAATCTTTGGAACAGACCCTCTGCATACAGCAAAGACAAGAAGTCTGCTGAATGGATGGTTTTATATTGAAGTGGACAACACATTTATTATAAGTTTAACCAACAAGTTTAAGGATCAATTGAGTTTATTGTTAAGTCAGGATGAAATCAAATACCTTCTTGTTTTCACAAATCTTAAAACCGGTTGTGATATAGCCTCTAACGGAATGGACAGTAACGATGTTAAAAATATCAAAAAAATAGTAACAGAATAGTTTATGAAAAAAATAAAAAATTTCGTTATTTTATTTTCTCTTTTCCTTGCAGGGTTAGATGTTCATGCACAAGAAATTTTTAATGCTCTGTATCCTATCGGGGATAATCCCAGTGTTGGTTATAAAAGCAATATGGTTAAAAATGAAAACATATTGTTTGAAGCAAACCCTATATTGAGAATGTATTTTTATAATAATATTCGGAAAAAATTAATGAATAATAAAGATAGTGAAAGAAATCATGCATCAACTATGTATCTTGCATTCAGACCACAGTTAAGGATGTACACAGATAATTCTCGCCCTGTAAAAATGCCTTCTTATAAAATTAGTATTCTTGGTTACCAGCATATCTTTCCTTATCTCAAAACAAAGCATGGTAATTATAATTTTTTTGCTTTCTCTCTTGAATCTGGACACTATTCAAACGGTCAAGCGAAAAGCGCATTTGACCCAAATATTGATGATGGTACTCCTGAAAATGATAGTCTTTTTAATACAATAACCAGTACAACCAACTTGTCGCAAAAATTAAATAGAGTAAGTGGAAACTTCTCTACGAATTATACCGAACTTATTTTGAATTACAGATGGATAGACTCAGACTTAAACGAGTCTTATGAACCAAAGAGAATCTGGTCGTTTAAAGGAGGATTAAATTATTATCACAATGATCTTCTGTTTTTGGCAGATATAGGCGGTTATTCAGAATCTGATATCAAAATCTATGGCCGTTACAGGTTTGTCGGAGGAATTGAATATATGCATAGATTATCTGAGCCATTTTGCGTTATAAAAAGCAGTAAATGCACATGTAAAGAAGGATGTTTTTGCATTGACAGATTTACCTATTCTTTTAATTTTGAGTACATAGCTACCCCGCATCCTTTTGTTAATCCATTACGAACAGAATTAACAGCTACTGTCTATTTCAAAAATAATGTCGGTTTGTTTGTTAGTTACATATACGGTCATGATAACTATAATTACAGGTTTGTAGATAGCGGTCATCAATTTTTTGGAGGATTGACATTTGATATTTTTCCTCCTTCTCAGATAAAAAAATAAGACAAATCAATCAGAGAGTGAATTATCAGTTTCTAGGATACTTAACAATATAAATCCGTATGTGAGTAATGAATATTATAGTGGATAAAACTACTTCTTCTTGATCTTATAAGCCAGTCTAGGCAGTATTTGAGCACTACTTGTTTCTTAATAATAAAGTAAGTAATTGTAGCGTTTGGCTTAACCATCTTATTTCCAACCTCGGTCTCTTGAAAGACACTCGGCGTAAAAAAGAGTTCATTTCAACGAGTCCATGCAGGGGGCTCGTTGGAGAATATAGGGATAACAATTTCCAAACGCCATAAGAAGAAAAGTTTAAAGAAAAAAGCAGTAATATTAAAGCGGAGAAAGGCGGTTATCCTTGCAAATGACTATCATCTGGTTGCCATGACCTTGGGATATTATGATAACTACGGAACGGCGAAATATTGGAACAAAAAAAGACCCAGGGTTAATAAAGAGAAGATGAAGTATTGGTATGCCTTAGCCGATTGACTGGTCAATACAGTTTTTTAGAATTAGTATAATAAAATAGAAAGGTTTTGAATGCTAATAAATCTCTTATGCAATCGTAGCCTTGCATGAAGGATATTATACAGGAGTACAGGAATGTATCAAGTTTGCCTCCGGCACTGCTCTTATATCTAATAGCTACGTGCAAACCAGAACAGCGCCTGGCACTACTTATATAAAACAACATACAATACTAGGTTATCAAGCCCCTGCCAGTGCCTGGGGAGTTAGTCAATTAATATTGGCTGTTTCATTCTCTTTTTCTGAATGCAATGATTCTTTTAGTCATCAGCTTCTTTCGGTTCCTTACCCTGGTGCAATTCTTGTAGCAGGACAACTTGTTCAGCCAGGCTTATTCCCTTTTGTTCATGCTTTACCAATGAGCTTGCTTTTATGGTAAAAAGTGTCAATTATTATTGTCTGGTTAAGCATGCCTTATGCTTCCCTATCCAGTTGTTTTTTCAGGTCGTTGTGATCCCAGCTGATCTGGATATCTGTTATTTTGTTTCCGGGGCTCAGGCGGAATATGAAGATATGGTCGCTGTCAAAATGCCCTCCTTTGTTGGGAATATCGCCGAAATCTTTTTCCTGGGTTCCTCTTATCATCACCTGGCAACGAACGGAATTTTCTCCTTCTGCCACTGCGGCATCAAGTGTATTGTCAATATCCGGAAAACAATCGATCAGCGCAGACCATATCCCTTTTCCGAGCTCGTATATTTTTCCTTTGCCTGCATCGCCTAAAGGCTTAAAATGTACGGTTCCTTCCGGGCCGCAAAGCGACAGCATTTTCTCTACATCTTTCTGCTGGTAAGCAAACATAAAATCTATGCAGGCATTTTTAAGACTTAGCTCCCGTTGCTCTTGTGTGGCTGTTGACATAAAACCTGGTTTTATTTGTGAGAAAAAAAATCACTTTAATTTGTCTGCAGGTACATAGTTTTTATAATCCCAAAAGGCAGATACATTCACGATTTTCCACTCACCGTTCCGTTTTTCCATCAGCCGGGTCTCTTTGCTGTATTGGAACAGTTGTGCTGCCTGGTCGCTGTTATACTGGTCCCATAACAAATAGGCTACGGTATCTGCGTAAAATTTTGTGATGATATTTTTGCGTAATACAACAGGGTGACTGCTGCCACCAGTTGCTACAGGATAGTGCTTAATGTAATTACCGATGCCTGAATCAACCGCGGGCCATCCTGTTTTTGCATCTATCGTGCCGTCACCGTTATTCCAGGCCTGGAAGGCATAATTGGCGTGGATGTAAAAGTTCTTCCAGCTTTCATAGTCTCTTTTATAAAAGGAACGTGTCTCCGCCTCGATCACCTTCATGATCTTTTCCGTTTCTTTTGCTTCATCAAATACAGCAGATTGTGCCTGGATGTTATTTTGACAGAGTTGAAATAAGATGAGCCATGCAATGAATGATATGGAGGGTATATGTTTCATGTGTTCCGGTGGTTTCATAAAAATAATCATGCGCCGGATTCTTTCATTGTAAAACTGCGACAAAGTTTGTGGCCGCTTATATTTCATTGTATGGATCTTGTCACAGGCTTTTCAACCATGGTAGCCAGTTCCCTGTTTTCTTCCAGGTACTGCTGAGGTGTACGTCCGGTAAATTCCAGGAAATCTTTGATGAAGTGTGACTGATCATAATAAGCGCAGTCGTTGAAGAGCTGTATCCAGTCGGCTTCTTTTTTACCTGCAATGATGTTCAATAAATAAGACATACGGCGGATACGGGCGTAGTATTTGGGGCTAAGTCCTACTTTTTTAAAAAATTTTCTTTCAAAATTCCGGCGCGACATATATGTATCGTTTGCCAGGTCATTTATATGCAGCATACCATTTTTTTCAACGATGCGGTTAGCTGCTTTATCTATGCCGTCCGGTTCCGGAATATACCCTTTGCATACTTCCAGGACAAATTGTTCCAGTAGCTTTGCTTTGTCCCTGCTGTCGGAAAGTGCCTTTAACGATGTTTCAAAACGGGTTACAAGCAAGGGGTCTGTTTTCTGCTTCAGGTCAATTCTCTCCTCTGTGAGCTCGCACGCAGGCAGGTTCAGTAATGATGTCAGTCCTGCCGGTTTAAATACTATTCCTGCAATAGAAATATATCCGCTGAGGTGGAGCGAATAACTGTATATTGCCTGTCCGGCTATAAAGCTTCCGGGAACTGTAAGACTGTTGTACTTTTTATTTGTCAGCGTATATGCATCGCCGGTATTAAACACGATGGAACAAAAACCGTTGGGCGGGGACTCTACTACCAGGTTATGGACCGGCTTATTTTCAGAAGTCCATATATAATATGTTTCAATAAAAGGGGCCAGCTGAATACAGGGCCGAAATTTCTGGTACAGCATAACCGGTTAATAAGTCTGGGTCTTGAATATCGTTGCTGTTGTAATGTACGATATTTCATTGTATACACTTCCAGGATCCCGGGATGGATGTTTCAAATATAAAGTCAGGTGGATATGGCACGCAGCAGGCCTTCCTGCGGGGAAGCCGAACCTCTTTTTGACTTGCATACCGTAATATTTCCGGAAGGATCATTGATTTTAACCGGAGGCAGGCTTGCCGCGGTGGAAACTTTTTCGATCAAAATTACTTTGTATACCGTTTCCGGATATTTCTACCATTATTACTGTTTTTATGATGTATTAACATAGAATGGATAGAGGATTTGTAATTTCGGATTACAAAAAAAATAATGTTTGGAAATCGGTTTAATAAAAGCAGGATTTTGTTAGCTTGCTATGTCCAATGGCAAGCTCCGTGTCCCATACGATTTGCAGGTTCATCTGAAATTGATCATTACAAAAAGGTTTATTAAGCAATCGATTTTCGGCGGCAGGTGTTTAAAATAACTCAGATAATGTATTGTAAAGGCAGGTATTCCTTTAAGTCGGCTATCCCCGGGAAATGGTCAAATATTATTGTTGTATGCTGCCTGCTCCTCCAGGTCAATATAATAAAGGCGCAGCAGGTCCTCAGGCTCAAGGAGGCGCTGGAGACCGCATCCGGAAATTATGGTATTATTAAGGCAAAAGAGGCTTACGGTAAAG
Organism: uncultured Chitinophagaceae bacterium; assembly: GCA_934502905.1. Classification (GTDB taxonomy): domain Bacteria; phylum Bacteroidota; class Bacteroidia; order Chitinophagales; family Chitinophagaceae; genus Agriterribacter. The sequence continues at coordinate 2,780 of CAKSVK010000161.1, read as the reverse complement.
CTTCCGCAGAGCTGGTAAGCCAGTCAAAAAATGAATACCTCCCCAACCTGGTATTTTCTGTTCAGCAGGATTATGGCACCATCAACGGACAGAATGGTCCTTTGTATGGGTTCGGCGGATATGGAGTAGCTTCTTCCGGTTTGCCCCTGCCCAATCAGAACTGGAACGCAGCGTTCGGCGCCCTGTATCTTGCCAATGTCAACTGGGAGTTTTTTGCTTTCGGACGGGCGGTGGAGCGGGTGAAAACCGCTCAGGCAGTAGCCGCAAGAGACGCCAGCGACCACGCCCAGGAGCTGTTCCAGCACCAGGTAAAAGTGGCTGCGGCCTATCTTAACCTGGTGGCTGCACAAAAGCTCACCCTTTCCCAGCATGATAACCTGGCCCGGGCAGATACACTGCGTTTTGTGATCGCTACCCGTGCAAAGAACGGCTTGATTGCCGGTGTAGACTCGTCGCTGGCGAATGCCGAGGTATCCAATGCAAGGGTGGAGTGGATCAGGGCAAAAGACAATGAACAGGAGAGGGCAAATCAGTTGGCGGTGCTGATGGGCGTAAAGCCGTTGGATTTTGTGCTGGATACGGGCTTTGTACGGGATATCCCTGCCTTGTTTGCTCCTGCGGATACCACGGTTGAACACCCGCTGCTCCGCTTTTATCAAAACAGGATAGCGGTAAGTGATCAGCAGGCGAAGTATTTTAATACGTTCAGGTATCCTGCTTTTTCCCTGTTTGGCGTATTGCAAACGAGGGGATCAGGCTTTTCTTCCAACTATGCCGTCGACCGAACGGCATTTAATCATCGATACTGGGATGGTATTAAACCCAACAGAACAAACTACCTGTTAGGGGTAGGTGTTACCTGGAACTTTACATCAGTGTTACGCATCAACCACCAGGTGCAGGCGCAGCAGCTCGTCAGCAAGGCATTGCACCACGAATATGAAACGATCGACCAGCAAATAAAATTCCAGCAGGAGCTTGCGGAGAGCAAAATAAAGAATGCCTTGTCTACCTACGCAGAGGTGCCGGTGCAACTGAAGGCGGCTTCCGATGCATTCCTGCAAAAATCGGTATTGTATAAAAACGGGCTGGTAACCATAGTAGAGGTGACGCAGGCCTTGAATGTGCTGAACCGTGCAGAAACAAGCCGGGATATCATTTATACCAATGTATGGCAGTCGCTGCTGATCAAAGCCGCCGCTGCCGGCGATCTGTCTTTGTTTTTGAATGAATTAAAATAACCTGTACCCAGGCGTAAAATAAAGTAATGAATTTAATAAGAGTCGCATTAAGAAAGCCGATCTCCGTTTTGGTGCTGGTAGCGGGGTGCTTCTTTTTTGGTATTAAGGCCGTGGATGATATCAAAGTAGACATCCTGCCCAAAATGGACCTGCCCGTTATTTATATTGCCCACCCGTTTGGAGGGTATACCCCTAATCAAATGGAGGCCTATTTCGGAAAACAGTATGTGAATATCCTGCTTTTTGCAAACGGCATCAAAAGTGTGGAAACAAAAAATACACAGGGACTGACACTGATGAAGCTTACCTATTACGAAGGTGTTAATATGGCGCAGGCCGCGGCAGAGGTGAGCGCCCTTACGAACAGGATACAGGCGGCTTTTCCGCCGGGTTCACAACCTCCCTTTATCATAAGGTTTGATGCTTCATCCTTACCCGTTGGTCAGCTGGTATTGAGCAGTCCTATCAGGAATAACAATGAGCTGCAGGATCTCGCCAACGTGTATGTACGGGCATCTTTCACCTCTGTGCCGGGTTTACTGGCGCCTCCGCCCTTTGGGGGCAGTCCGCGCACCATAGAGATCAATGTAGATCCCAATACTCTCCGTTCTTACAATCTTACCCCCGACCAGATCGTGGAAGCTATCCGGCTGAATAACCAGACGGCGCCTTCGGGTAATGTACGGATCGGGGATAAAAACTATATTACACCTACCAACAATACCATCAAGACCCTCAAAGAATTTGAAGATATTCCGTTGTTCAAGGGCAATGTTCAGAATTTATACCTGCGGGATGTGGCAACAGTGAAAGATGGCGCGGATGTTACCAACGGTTATGCATTGATCAATGGAAAACGTTCGGTATATGTGAGTGTGGCAAAATCACCGGATGCATCTACCTGGGAAGTAGTAAAGCAACTGAAGGCCTACCTGCCGCGTATCCAGAGCACATTACCCGAAGATGTGACTATTTCATACGAATTTGATCAGTCTGTATATGTGATCAACGCGGTCAAAAGTCTTGTCAGCGAAGGTGCTATAGGCGCCGTTCTTACAGGGTTGATGGTCTTGCTTTTTCTGGGTGACCGGCGTGCAGCCCTGATCGTGATACTGACTATTCCCGCGTCTATCATTACAGGGGTCCTGTTCCTGAAGCTGTTTGGCCAGACCATCAATATTATGTCGCTAAGTGGCCTGGCGCTGGCGATCGGTATCCTGGTAGATGAAAGTACGGTAACAATTGAAAATATTCATCAGCATTTTGATATGGGCAAGCCCAAAGCACTGGCTATCTGGGATGCCTGTAAGGAAATAGCGTTTCCCAAGCTGCTGATACTGCTGTGTATCCTGGCTGTATTTGCGCCGGCATTCACCATGAGCGGTATTCCAGGCGCCCTGTTTTTGCCCCTGGCATTAGCGATCGGCTTTTCGATGATCGCTTCTTACTTTCTCTCCCAGACTTTCGTACCTGTTATGGCGAACTGGCTGATGAAGCCACACCGGTCTAAGCCGGGTACTTACAAAGTGTCTGGTACAG
>CAKSVK010000160.1 GCA_934502905.1 uncultured Chitinophagaceae bacterium | reverse complement strand
GAACAGCAATATGTGTATGTAGGAGATATCGGCAATAACTTCGGGCTGCGACCTTTTGTATGTGTATATAAAATAGCGGAAACCGACATTCAAACCGATAAGACAGCAATAACAGTAACTGCCGTGCCGGTATTCCTGCGATACCCGGATGGCCCCCGCGATGCAGAAACCCTGATGATAGATAATATAGACAGGCTGCTGTATATTGTTTCCAAAAGAGAAGACAGCGTTCACGTATATGTGAGCAGGCTCGACTGGAATAAAAATGACACTATTACGCTTACCAAAAAGGCTGTCCTCTTTTTCGCCGGTTCACGACCGCAGAAATGGATCGTAAGCGGCGATATCAGCCGGGATGGCTCTAAAGTTATTTTAAAAAGCCTCAGCAAGGTGTACTATTGGGAAAGAGCCGCCGGTGAGCCCATATGGAAAACCTTATCCCGCCCGCCCCTGGAGTTACCTTATCAAAAAGAACCACAGGGCGAAGCCATCTGCTTCGATGAAAAAGGAACCGGCTACTATACCACCAGCGAAGGAAAAAACCAGCCGGTGTATTATTATCGTATCCCTGTTTCGAACCATGAAGAAGCGAGGGAACGTTAGGGGCCTTACAATCAAAGCGGAGGGGGCAACGAACCAACGTTGGTGCCGGTTGGACATTTCATACCTTTTTATGCAGCACCGCCGGATGGGTGATTATTGGGCGCTGTTCAACTCTTCCATTGTCCAGGGTACCCAGCGTTCGCCTACCTGTTTACGTACGTCCTTTATATTTTCTGCGGAGATCAATGTAGCCTTATTTCCCAGGTTGGTACGGATATAACTTAGTACCTCTGCCAGCCACTGATCCCCGCTGTTTCGTTGCGGAGGCATAATGCTCGGGTATTCTTTTCCGTCTACCGGTCCCGTTAAGCCATGCAGCACTATTCTCACGAGCTTTCCTATATCACCGGTCACCCTCGGTGAGCCTGCCAGGGGTGGCGCCACCAGGTTGTTGTCCCCCAATATCAGCCCTTTTCCATCGGAACCATGACAGGCCGAGCAAAGCGACTTATAATTGTCTGCTCCTTTCATGACGATACGTTTTTCTTCTTCATTTAATCCCTCCGTATTGACATCTACGGCAACGGTTGTCGTCAATCTTCCCGATGTAAGCTGTGCCGCCTGGAAAATGATGCCCCTGGTTGCCGTATCCTTTTTTACCATTTCCTCCAGCAAAGGATCCGCAAAAGAAGCATTGCTGTATTGCAGCGACAAAGCCAGTTGCGTTCGGACGTCAATATTTTCGTCCTTTGTAAAAGCGCGGAGCCTGTTGCTGATATCCGCATCTTCCTGCTGCAGGAACGGTTCACTCAACCAGACAGACATTCGTCTTATTTCGGGATTTTCATCATCCATCAGTTGCAGCAGCAGTTGCCTGTCTATAGCTTCCAGCCCTTCCAGGGTCCATAATGCGTGTATACGGGTGACGGCATCGGTACTGCCCCTCCAGAATAATACCTTATCCATCAGTGATTGCTCCGATAATGCCAGTCGCCGCAACGCAGGCACCACGGATCTGTCCTTCCGGAGTACCAATAGCTTCTGTGCATTGTCCCGCCACCAGCCATTGGGGTGAGAAAGATATCCTACGAGTTCGTCAGAAGACGCATGCAGCAATGCCGGCTTCTCTGCGGAGGGTTTTGTGGCTTGGTGTACAATACGATATATCCTGCCACGCCCTGTATTCTTTTCCAACCCAAAACGTAAGATCTGCGGACGTATATAAGAAGAAGGACCCGTCCAGGTACCTTCCTGGATGATACCGCGGTACATATCAACAACGTACAGGCAACCATCGGGGCCGGCAGCCATATTAACAGGCCTGAAATTCATGTCCGTGGATGCGAGAAACTCTGCCTTTCCGTAAGGATTGCGCAAAACACGAATACCATTCCTGACATCTACTTTTGCCCGGCGGATCAGCCTTCCCACTGGCTCGCAGACAAACAGGTCGCCCTTCATATATCCCGGTAAACGGTCGCCCCGGTATATTGCCTGTCCGCATGCCCCGGTAAAATGATTTAATGTACTGTCTTCCCGCAACCGTTTTTTACCGCCTTCGATATCAGGAGTGGCAATAATCGGCCAGGGCTCATGAAACCCTTCTTCATATTGCTGATCGTACAGGTTCAGATCACCATATGCCGGCATTTGCTGGAAATCTTTAGCTACCGTTTCGCCACCGGCAGACGAAAGATACAGGCGCCCGTAGTCATCCTGCGTCAGCCCCCATTGCCCCCAGGGCACATCCCTGAGGCTATCAATTTTCAACTCCTCTCCCATCCATTTGTAACGCAGAAAAATACTGGTATAGATCCAGTTATCCAGGTTCCATATCATTCCGCTATTCTGGTGCTCCAGGTTTCGCTTATCAATGACATCACTGTCATATACCACCTTCTTTTCGTCTGCTACTCCGTCACCATCTGTATCCCTGTAGGAATGAATACGGGTACTATAGGTCTCCTGCACCAGCAACCTGTCATCCAACGGCAACAACATGCGCGGTAATACCAGGCTGTCAATAAATACAATCCGTTTATCCATTCGGCCATCCCCGTCCGTATCTTCCAGCCTCACCACCTGGCTGACCGGCAGATTTTCATCGGTAGCATCTATATCCTGCATATAAGTACGCATTTCTGCCACATACATATTTCCATTGGCATCCCAAACCATAGCCACCGGTTCCTGCACGAGGGGTTCGGCCGCCACCAGCTCCACATAAAAGCCTTCGGGCAAATGCATGGCTTTGATGCTTTCTTCAGGAGAAAGCGCGGCAGGATCGGGATCCGGGATAACAGGAGGGCGTACGACTGAAGCTTCTGTTGTTTCATTTGCAGGCAGCCGGCAGGCAAAAAGAAAAAGCACGGGAATAAAAAAAAGAATACAGCATTTCATAACTGTATATAAACTAAAAAGACCGGTATCTGTACATTGAGATCCAGCTTTCTGCTTCAACGGTAATTCTGGGGTTTGCATTTTTAAATCTAGGCAAAAATCCCTGCTTATCTTAACACTGCATCCGGGAAAATTCTTTTCCGCAGAAAAACAGCGTTCTGTCGCCAGGTTCTCCTTATCCGCCATAAAAGTGTGCACTTATTATTTTCATTAAAGTCTCTTATTTGTCGGGGTAAACCAATGACTTAAGAATATACCCGGTGCCTGTTAATAATCACGATTATTTTTCGTTCTGGAAATCAAAGAATATGTATTATTGCTCAAAATATTGAAACCGGAACATTACCCTTTGAGCCAAACCCTTAATAACTGTGGTAACTATAGCTTTATCTAACACTACTTCATTGTTTTAAAAATGACCTCCTGCTCGCTGATCATTTCCACATACAACTGGCTTCCGGCTTTAACCCTTTGCCTCAGAAGTTGTACTCTTCAGTCAGTATTGCCGGATGAAATCATTGTTGCCGATGACGGTTCCAGGGCAGACACTTCAGGCTATATAACCCGGTTTGCTGAACAAACCAATATTCCCGTAAAACATATATGGCAACCCGATGAGGGCTTTCAACTGGCGAAGATCAGGAACAAGGCTATTGCGGCAGCTTCAGGTGATTATATTATCCAGATAGACGGAGACCTGATCCTTCACAAAGATTTTATCAAAGACCATATCAATATCAGAAAGCAGAACCGGTTTGTTACCGGAAGCAGGATGTTGCTGTCAAAAGAAGAAACAGAAAGAGCTTTCAAAGCACCTGATTTTAACGCGGGCAAATTCATTTCGGGCAATAAGAACGTTTTCAACAGCGTACGGATTCCATGTATGCAGAATTTCATGTCGACCCGTTATAAGAAAAAGGGGCGCTATCTTTATTATGTCAAGGGCTGCAACATGGCATTCTGGAGGGAAGATCTGGTCAGGGTAAACGGTTATAATGAGAACTTTATAGGATGGGGAAGAGAGGACAGCGACATTGCCGTCCGGCTGATCAATGCGGGTTTGCAAAAGCAGTTTTTAAAATTCGGCGGCATCAGCTTTCACCTTTACCACAAAGAAGCACCCCGCAACAACGACGAAAAAAATACGGCCCTGATGAATGAAACCATTGCAAAAAAAATATACTGGGCGGAGAAGGGGTTGAACCAATACCTGTAAAAAAGCAACCTCACTCCACAGGAATATTCAATATCACTTTTGTACCACTGGCATTCCCTTCATTATCCTTCAGATCCTTAATAGTGATCAGCCGTTCTGTGACCTCCTGCTTGCTCAGCAACCCCAGCCTGCTTTCCGTCAGCTTCATTCCCAGTGACTTTTTACTGGAAACAGACTTACTTTTCAGCTCCCGGGCTTTTTCCCGGCCTACACCATCATCCTCTATTATGCACTGCAGCATCTGCTCGTTTTTCAGAACAATATCTATCCGCAGATGCCCGGCATCTTCCTTATGCAGCAACCCGTGCCATATAGCATTTTCCGCATAAGGCTGAATGATCAGCGGCGGCACATAAGTGTTTTCGATATCTATCTCACTATCAACATTAATATCGTAAGTGAACTTCTTGTCAAAACGGATGCTTTCCATTTCTATATATAAGGATAGCGCCTGTATTTCATTGGCAAGCGTTATGGACTTACTATTAGAATTGTCCAGGATCAGCCTGATGAGTTTTGCAAAACGGGTGAGGTATAGCGATGCAGTGGCAGAGTCGCTTTTTACAATATACCTGTTGATCGAATTCAGGCTGTTGAAGATAAAATGCGGGTTCATCTGCGCCCTCAGCGCCTGCATTTCCACTTCCGCCATTTTTTTCTCGGTATGCACCAGCCTGTCTTCGGCCTCTTTCTTTTCGGCATTGGCTTTTGCTTTCACTATCTTATTGGCACAAAGATTGGCTATATTGGCCAGTATCGACAAATGCTTTAGTTTAAAAAAGCCCTTTCGCGAATGTTCGCAATCGATGATCCCCCAAACCTTGCCATCCGCTATAATCGGAACCGTTATCTCTGAATTCCGGCGTTTCCATTCCACGATATAACGCCTGTCGTTGTTGGTATCCGCAACAATCTCTGCTTTACCTGTTAACGCCACCGCGCCGGTGATGCCTTTTCCCAGCGGTATTTCATTCGGACGGCATACTTCATTAGGCACCGGGTTTTTGGATTGATAACAGGCAATGGGTATTAAGGCTTTCTTCACATGATCCACCTGGTAAATAATACAATCTTCAACATCAAGATGCGATATACAATTTTTCACCACATCCCATAAAATCTCATCCACAGAGTTACTTTCGTAAATGCTGGAAGAAAAATGATTGATGGCCTGTTCGGTCTCCAAAGCCTCTTTATGCTCGGCAATTTTTCTCCGGTGGTCTCTTAGTATCAGCCCGATGATGCCTGCGATAACCAGGCCTATAGCGCTGATGAACCACCATGTAAGCCAAAATGGCTTCTGGATATAAAATGAAAGCGTATTGCTGGAATCCTTCCAGTCTACCTGGTTGAGGCTGGCCTGCATATGCAGGGTATACCTGCCGGGGGATAACGAAGTAAATTGTACTACATTTCCGCTCCCGATCTCCTTCCAGGTATTATCAAGTCCATCCAGCTTATAACGGTAACGTACTTTCTCGGGGTTGTTGAAATAAACAGCGCTGAAGGTTACCCCGATAGAACTTTCCGAATATTTTACCGGGCCCAGCATATCGAAGTTATACATGGAGTATGTCCTGTTCTCAACCTGTGCGCTATTTATATAGGCTTCAAAAGACTGGTAGGGTGCGGTAAAGGTATCCGGGTTCCAGTAGTTGATGCCATTGATACCGCCAAAGTACAGGGTGCCATCCCTGTCCCTGAAGAAACTGTTGCTGTTGAAATGATACCCCTGAATATTATCCGACCTGTCGAATAAATTCAATTTAGAATCAGATGGCTCAAAGCGATAGATACCATTATCTGAACTGGCCCACAAAACGCCCTTTTCATCAACGTACAATGTGGACAACTGTACGTTGTCAAACAACGACGATTTTTTTTCCACACTGATCTTTCCGTTGTCTAAACGCGCAACATATAATCCTTCCCTGAAGGAAAAGATCAGGCTGTTATCGGGTAGTACAAAACCTGCCGTTACAAACCGCCGGGTAAATGCATCCTCCGTTCTCGCGAGGTAATTTAGCGACGAATCCATACAATATAACCCTCTGCCGGTACCGACCCATATCACGCCATTTTCAGCCTGGAAGGCAAAATTGGTTTCTCCCCTGTCCCGTGGCAGGCTTCTTACAATAGACAACTCATATGTTTTTCCATCCAGGTAATACATTTCCTCGTTTGCAGACACCAGGTGATCTCCGTTGTGAAGGGTGGTGATATGATTGATAAAAGCATCCGAAATGGACAATCTTGTCTCCTCATCAGCGTATTTAGGACGCCGGTACAGGGCTGTTTTAGGATCAAAAAGCCACAGTCCGGTATGGGTGGGTCCTACTAAAAGATACCTTCCATCGTAAGCAAAACCTCTTACCGACTCGTGTGCCAGCCTGTCCGGAGCTCCTGCTACAGGGGGAAACATTTCCCAGGTATTTTTGTTTTTCTTCCAGCTTACCAGGCCGAAGCCGGTCGCGATCCATAAATTACCATTTTCATCCGAGATCATCTGCCTTACATCGTCTATGTTGGCTGAAATATCTTCGTTGAGCTCTTTGATCTTTATGAGCCCTATGGGTTGCCTGTTGATGGAGAAACGGGAAATACCCTCATTGGTAGCCAGCCATACATAATCATCCGCCTTATCATAAAAAATACTCTTCACATACTCTTTGGTAGAAAAATTCCTTCCATACAGAAAGAACTTGAGCGCCACCATTTCCTTCTCATCCTGATGATATTCCAATATTCCTTCAGAGGAAGCAACCAGCATTTTGCCAGGCGATATGGAAGTTGCATGCCTTATGCTGAACGGAGACCCATGTTCTCCCTTAAAATTATACGTTGTTCTCCGGAAGGTAGAAAAATTATACCATTCCACATTGCTGCCCGTAGAAGTCACCAGCACACTGTCCTGCGTAACCGGGTATATCCCGTACACATCAGCAGGACCCGCCATGCTGTCCAATTTTCCGGTGCCCATGTTCCACCGGTAGAGGTAGGAGGAGTTATTTACAAAGACCACATCATCAGACATGGCGCTATTGAAAATGCTGAGGCTGCTAAAAGGATTTTCTTTAAGAGGAATGAACAACTCTTCGACAGGGTCAAAAATATAAAAGCCTGCGCTTGTCAACAGATAAACCCTTCCGTCTTTTCTTTGCATCAGCGAGCCAACCTGCAGCTGATCTGTGCGGGCTTTGATTTTGACGGGGAAAAAGCTGCCCTTTATCGGGGAGAAAAGAAAGACTTCCACGCGCGACGATACCCATATCCGGCCGCTGCTGTCACAAAATAAATGCCTCAGTTGTCCCGGCAGCCTGAAATTTTGAACTTCCTTTCCATCAAAACGTTGTACCACCGTATTATATAAGATCCAGAGCATCTTTTGCCGGTCCTTGGTCATAGAAGTGATCTCGTTGGGCAATATCCCCGTGGGATAATCAAAAAGCTGGAGGTGATAATGGGGGAGTTGCGCCTTTGCCATAAAAACCGCCAACAGAAAAAAAACCAGTATGACACTTTTCTTTTGTAGCATCGCCTTGGAGTTTATAGGCAATTACGTTTAATATCTCAATGATATAAAAAAGAGCACATGAGAGAACGGAGGTTTAGTATCCAGACATAAATATTTAGTCTGCCGTTGTTTCAACTATCATAGCTTTTCCAGGTACACGGT
>CAKSVK010000159.1 GCA_934502905.1 uncultured Chitinophagaceae bacterium | reverse complement strand
CCAGCAGCAATGCCTGCTTATTTTTGCCCTTATCCACTTCCGCCACTTCTATGAACTTTTTGGCGTCTTCCACAGGCAATCCCTGAACCACTTCTGCGGTATCCACACTCCATTTGGAACGGAAGGCAAGATACCATCCCTGGGTATCATCCGGGTATTTCTCCTTATATATAGTAGCAATGCTATCTGCAGTCTGGAATTGTTCTCCATAAAAATTCTCCCATCCGGCATACCACAGGTCCGTTTTACCGTAATTAGGCTTGATGGTCAGTATCCTGGTCAGCCAGTCAGCAGATTTTGCATAGTTCTTTATCCCCTTATACATGTCGGAGGCTGCTTTTGCATATTCGATCCTGTTTGCTGTAAGCGTATCCATTTCATACAGCTTGTCAAAATATGACTCCGCCTGTTCTACTTTATCGGGGAATTTAGAAGATATCTGTGCCATCTTCACATAGTTGTCCGGTAAGATGTCATCGGGATTGGCTTTTGCCAGGAATGTTTCCATATTCTGTAAAGCATTTACGGAATCACCCAGCTTATCGTATGCATATGCCTTTACCCGGTACAGTTTTGCATCGGCTTTGTCACCTTCCGAATTCAATTTTTCATCGGCTTTGGCAATAGCACCGCTAAAATCGCCGGATGCATACACCAGGCTGATCTCTTCCGCTTCAACAGAAGGGGTAAAATCTGTATTGGCTTTGTATTTTGCAAAAAAGTCCCTTGCTTTATTTACATCCCTGGAATACCAGTATTTATATAATTCGTAGTAAGCAGGTCCGTAAGCAGGGTCCAGCTTGGCGGCTTCTTCAAAGTTTTTAAGAAAAATATCAGCCTGATCCTTACCCTGGGTCACATATATTTTACCTACTTTATATTTTGACTCGGCATAACTGGGATCCAGTGTAAGCGCCTGGTTGTAAGAGGTAACGGCTCCGCCGCCATCGGCCAACTTACGGTAAGCATCTCCCATATTAATATAAACGGAAGGCTCTTTGAATTTTTTTATTTCGGTAGCAGTTTTCAGCTTTTCTATCGCATAGTTGGCATCACCTGCAGGCGCATCGGCATTGGCACGTCCCACAGCATTCAACACATCTATATTTTTATTTTTAGTAGAGCTGATCGCAACTTCAAAGCGCTGGCGGGCCTCATTTGTTTTATTTTCCAGCAGCTCAACATGCCCCATTCCCACCAGCAGCAACGGATCACTGCCTTTGGACTGTAAAGCCGTCTGATATACGTTTTTAGCACCGGCTACATCGTTCTGCTCAATTAATGTCTGTCCCAGCCAATAAGCGGCCTCCACATCACCGGGCTTGGAAGCCAATGCTTTTTCAAGGGTTTCCTTTGCACTCTGGTATTTTTCATAATAGAAAAACTTCTTTCCTTCATCGACGGATTGCGCAAAAGCAACATTGCACAAAAGCACTGCCCCTACAGTAAATCTGATTGTTTGCTTCATCATTTTTGTTTTTAAAATTTGTTTTGGTAAATATATTAATTTATTCTTCTTTCAGCGCAGCTTCTCTTACAGAAAAATTCATTTTTGTCGGAAAAAGATAGGCCCTGTTAAAGATCAGTTGCCCCTTTTCGTGTACTAAAAAGTTGGCAAATCCCCTGCCCAGCCCATTGTAGTTCTCCTTTAATATATAATACAAACCCCGTACCATAGGATATCTTTTGGTGGCGATATTTGCCTGATAGGGTTTTATGAATTTATCTTTCTCCCTGGCGGCTTCCAACGATGCCACCGTAACGCCGCTTATGAACTGAAGCTGCTCTTTGTCATCCTTGTTACCTATCCAGCTAACTCCCAGAAAACCAATAGCGTTCGGGTTCCTGGATACAAACTCAATTACTTCCGCACTTGAGGGGGCTGCCATGATATCGCCGCTGAGCGGCTTTCCTTTCAACACGGAATCGATCATATACCGCACCGTGCTCGTGGCGCTGGTGCCATCCATTACCGGGCGGAGCTTATATCCGCTTGTTCCGTTCATCAGCGAGCGGATATCCCCCATTGTAAAAAGGGAATCCGGTTGACTGGGATTCACAATCACGGCAATGGCATCATTGGCCATCTTATTCCACGAGGGCACAAACCCCAAAGAGTCTTTCAGCATATTTCCTTCCTCCTCACTCAGTCCCCTTGTAACAATTACCATCCGGATACTGTCATTTAACAGGTCTTTGAGACACTCCGCCTCCGATTTATAATGCGCTATTATTTCAGCTTCCGGGTACAGGGAAGTAAACACTTTGATCTGTGAATCGATCACAGGTTTAAAAGCCTCGTCAACACTGATATGGATAGTACCTGATTTTAAATCATCATTACCGGCAATTACCCTCCTTTTGGTATCTCCCGTACACCCGCCAAAACCTATAACAAATAAAACAGCCAGCAAAAGCCGCGCACCCGGACTTCCTCTCATCTTCTGAAAATTCATTGATAATAATCTTTTTGTTTGTAAGCTCTGTATAACCTGAATAATCCGTACGCCACCCCGACGAAACCGAAAATAGTATCAATCACCGGATCACTCTTCAGCCATTCCAACCGGAGGGGTTTGTTAAGCAAAAACAAAAGACCAACGATCAGCCAGATCGCTCCCATCATATAATTGTATAGCGACATGAAAGATTGCTTCCGTCTTTGCTTCCGATCTTCCCAATTGTTTTGTACAGACATAATCAGTATAAATTGTGGGTCCCGGCAAGATAATAATTCCTTTTGAAATTCCGGTTTCCCTTAAAAAATATCCCTGGTTTAGCTGTTGACGTTAACAAAATCATAATGTTTTGTATTGATAACCAGCATTGTCTCCTGCATAATGAGATACAGCTCCATGACATTTCCATAAAACCGGAAGTTCCCTTTTTCGAAAAGAACTTTTCCTTTTCCGGCCTCTTTTTTATCACCAATGTTTTCTATTTGCTTTAAATATCCTGATATGTGCAGATTTAAAACCTGGCATTCCGACGAACACGGTTATGTAATCCAATGCGAGGAATGCTTTCACTTCCAGGTCAGCTTCGGCACCACCATGCTGACGATGGACCATGTACAGTACCATCATTTTACGGAAACCATATGCAAAAGAGTGGAGGACCGTTTGCCCATGCCGGACCCCAATTGTAAATGCATCATATTGCCCACCCATACGGAGGCGATACACATTATACTGAGTGATAACGAGCTATCCCGCCTGCATGACATGATCCAGCTGGCAGATACCGAAATGCGTACTAAGGCCCTGATGGATCTTTTCTGATCCTGTTTGTTTTTAATCAGTAAGGGTGATTACAGTACCCGGCTGACCTGTAATATATATAAATCCACCCTCATCCTTGGCCTGGATATTCCCCTTTTTGCCTTCCGTTTTCCATTGACCGGCAAAAGGAGACTTAATGCGGGTACTCCCTCCTTTTTCAGCGGTAACCGTAAGCTTCCTCACGTGTCCTTCCTTTTTTTCTGCGGATACCAGGAATGCCCCTTCCGCCCTCAGTCCCCGGAAAGAGATATCTTTCCATTGCGCGGGAACCGCGGGGAATATCTCGATAAACCCGGCGTAACTCTGCAACAGCATTTCCTGCAGCCCGGCAGCAAATGCAAAATTGCCTTCAAGGGTAAACGGCCGGTAAGTGAACCTGGATAAGCCTGATTTTGTCTGATCGCCATTGGCATGAAAGCTGTTGGGCAGGCAAAAAGCGCTGGCAAATATATCCAGTGCTTTGGCTGCGCCTTCCCCGTCTTTTGCCCGGGCCTTTACATTGGCCAGCCATGCGTAGGAATAGCCGCACCAGTAATCCGGGCCGATGCTGTCCAGCAAACGGATGGTATGGGTAATCACAGCCTGTGCTTTTGCGCCATCTTCCCATTTTATCAACCCCAGCGGATGGATGGCCATAAGATGGGAAAAATGACGATGGGAAGCATTATAGGGCAACGATGCAGCAACCATCAGCTCATCATTTTCAGAAATGGCATAGTCGTCGAATCCGGCAAGGGTTTGTTGCCATTCTGCCACTTCTTCTTTCAACTGGAGCGCCTCTGCCATTTCTATAGCGGCAGTGAATACAAACTTCATTAAGGATAAATCGTAGTTTGTATTGGTTAAAAACCAGGCGCTGATCCTGTTGTCGTTGATCTCGGGGCTGGAGCTCAGGGGTAAACGCCGGTACCCGTTCTCATCCACGATCGTTATTGCTTCCAGAAAGGTGCACACTTCTTTTACAAAGGGATAGGCCTTTTCCTGTAAAAATTTCTTATCCATGCTGTAACGCCATTGCAGGTAATAATGCTGCGCCAGCCATGATGAAACCGTGGGCGATAAGGAATACTGGATCCAGCCGCCCATTTCGGTGCCCTCCAGAGTGGTTACGCCGGGTACGGCCATTCCATCCGCTTCAAAATATTGTTTTGTATAGCGACGGTAATTTTCTTTATTTTCCTCCAGGTGGTCAATATACCCCATCGCTTCTTCGAGATGGTTGCCGCTATAAGCCGGCCAGTAGCTCAACTGGGTATTCAGGTCGTGGTGAAAATCGCCTTTCCATGGTGGAATCCGGCCGTTGTCTGCTGTCCAGACCGCCTGCAGGGATATCGGGGGCGCTCCTCTCCTGGCCACCGCCCCGAATTTATATTGTTCCAGGTACCACTGTTTCTCCAGCAAAGCATCCGGCACCCGCAGAGAAGACCTTGACCAGAAGGTGTTCCACCAACTCTTATGCGTTGCCAGGTCGGTGTCAAAATTTCTGTTAAAGGCGTCTGTGGTGACAAGAGAGGATGGCTTGTTTATCCGGGTATCCGGGTATTGCGAGGAAATGCTCCATGCGCCCTCGATGGTGGTAGCATTTGTTTTACGCCACCGCACCGTGATCTCGTAGGTGAATCCACCCCAGCCTTTCTGCCGGTATACAATACTGTTACCCTGTTTTTCCACGGTACCCTGTTCGTATCCCAACCGCCCCAGATTATCGCCGGTTACCGAATTTACTTCCCCCGCCGGAGACTGGTCCTGGTAGGCTGGCGCAATCAGCCGCGGCTCAAAAGCCTCTTTTATATTCTCAAAACGGAACCAGCCCACAGGCCGGATAGCGTGAACATATGTGCTTAATTTCAGACCGTTTTCCCATGACACCTCGCATAATGCATCCTTAAGGGAAAGCCGCACCGATCTCACCGCAGATTCCGGCAGTACAAACTCCAGCGCTCCCGCCGGGATTTTAGAAGGAGCAGGCTCACGGTCATAAGGTCCGTCAAAATAATCCTGTACCGGCTTATAATCATTTTTTAATACCTGCTGCTCCACCCATTTGAACCTGAACTCCTCCCTGTGCAATCCCTTCATGGGACGAAGGTCCCAGATATCCGCCCGGTCCAGTGAAAACCGCAAATGCTGCTCTTTCTGCCAGATCAATGCGCCGATAGTACCGTTCCCCAGCGGAATAGCTTCATCCCACACGGCAGCCAGCTTATTGAACTGGAGATCGTGCTTGAGGACGGGTTGAGCGAAGAGGCTGCCGCCAAATATTATGGCAAGAATAGCTATAACGAGTTTTTTCATTATCACCGGGTATTTAAACAATGGGGTTTAAAACCTGAAAAGTAATGCATTCATTACGAAGTTCAGTTTCCTTTATTCTCCGGTATCTTAATTATTTTATCAATCACCGTCCACCAGGCACTATAGTTGTCAATGTAGGCCCATAGGACCTGCATCCGGGTGGCCAATAAAGTTGTAGGTAAAAGTATATTAGGCACATCACGGAGGTTTCACAATACAATATGGATTGTCCGACGCCATAGTTGTTGTTGTGATTGGGTTTGCGCTCAACCTCCACCAACAATATCTGTTTACTGTTGTTGGTGAGGCCATACACGCACACTTCCACGAACACCAAACACCGCGTCAGACTTCCCACGGCAGGCGGCACAAGTTGTGCCGGTACAATCTCTCCGGATGCTGTCCGGGATGGAAACAGTTCTGCCCTGATACAATCAGGGAGGAATTTTGTGACACAAGTGATCTGCAGGCAGAACACATTGCGCCAGGTTCGGGAGTAGATCTGCGGGACAACCCTGGCGCCGGTGATCACATTTCCTAAGTTGACATTGGTAAGACACCAACCGGATGCTACCGGCAGCCGATGACACCTGCTTGCGAAGATTCGAACTTCTTTCACCACAAGTGAATACACCTCCTCAAATTGAATAGTAATTTTAGCATAGATTTGGTTAAAATGGAGGGACAGGTTTACACATTCCCCAAAAACCAGCTAATTTGCAATAAGAAGATGATAATACAATCAATTTTTAGAATGCGTATGAAAACTCATATGGTGATCGCTCTGCTGTTTATGCTGCCGGTACTGGCTTCAGCCCAGCGCATTACCTACACAGAACCCGAGAAAGATGATTACCGGCAGGTCAATTTTGAGATCATAGGAAAGGTGGGTGGCGATATTGTGGTGTATAAAAATCACAGGAACAAAAACAATCTCTCTGTTTACGATAACGACATGAAGCTTAAGAACCGGCTGGATCTTGAGTTTTTGCCTGCAAAGATCATCAATGTTGACTTTGTTACCTACCCGGACTTTTTCTATATGATATACCAGTACCAGAAACGGAACGTGATATACTGCAGTGTCGTAAAGATGGATGGGGCGGGCAATAAGCTGATCGGCCCGGTGGAGATAGACACCACCCAGATCGGAGGGGCAAGCGACAACAAGATATACACGACCATTTTCAGCGAAGACAAGCAGCAGATCATGGTTTTTAAGATCAATAAACGGAATGAGAAGACCTATCTTTTTACCACCTTGTTGTATAACGGCAATATGGAATTTAAAAGAAAAGACAGGCTGCAGGTATCGGTTAAGCAGCGGGATGCCGTCTTCAGCGATTTTGTAGTGGACAATGAGGGGGATTTTGCTTTTGCCCGCTGCGGCAGAAACGGCAGCCGGGATAACATTTCACATATGGACCTGCTCATAAAACCTGCGACGGTGGACAGCTTCAGCACCTTTAATATCCCACTCACCAACTTCCTGGATGAAGTAAAGCTGAAAGCAGATAATATCAATAAAACATTTATCCTGTCATCCCTGTATTACAAGCAGAAAAGAGGCAATATCGAGGGGTTGTACACAGGTGTTTTTGATAAGGAGCTGAACCAGATCAAAGCGGAAAGCTTCAACATTTTCAGCGATCAGCTGAAAGAAGATGCCAAATCGGAAAATACCAGCGCCAAAACTGCGTTTAACGATTACTTCATCCGGCAGATACTGCCTAAAAAGGATGGAGGATTTTTGGTGGTGAGTGAATTGTATTTCACTTCTTCCAGGGGGAATAGCTGGAACCGGTACGACTACCTGTACAGCCCATATGGATTCTCTCCGTATTCGCCGTACAATTACTGGAGTCCCTATGGTTACGGAAGTCCCTGGAACAGGTGGGGTGGCGGCAGCAGCACGCGGTATTACAGCGAAAACATTGCCGTATTTTCTTTTGACAACGACGCCAGCATTCAATGGAGCAACGTCATGCATAAGAGCCTGTTTGATGATAACTCCAGTAACGCTTTGTCTTATATGATTTATAATACCGGATCTGAAATAAATTTTCTTTATAATCAATTAGAGCGCAGGACCCGCTTATTGGCTGAGCAATCGATCAGCGCAGATGGCAGTGTCAAACGCTCACCCACCCTCAAAAACCTTGACAGAGATTATGATTTTTTACCTAAATACGGCAAGCAGGTTGGGGCAAAACAGGTTATTATTCCGTGTTTGTACAGGAATTATATTTGTTTTGCAAAAATTGATTTTTAAAAACCCTGTTTGTGAC
>CAKSVK010000158.1 GCA_934502905.1 uncultured Chitinophagaceae bacterium | reverse complement strand
ATCAGGGCATAAGTATCATTCACCCGGACACAGTCCGGCAAAATTAAAGGGCAACCAGTCATCCTGCGGAAGACTGGCGCCAGCAAAAGAAAACCTGGTGCAGGTGTTCTGCTTGCCGGTCACTTGTGCCGTATAATTTCCACCCTGATGTATCAGGGCACAAGTATCATTCACCCGGACACAGTCCGGTAAAAATTAAAGGGCAACCAGTCATCCTGCAGAAGACTGGCGCCAGCAAAAGAAAACCTGGTGCAGGTGTTCTGCTTGCCGGTCACTTGTGCCGTATAATTCCGCCCTGATTGTATCAGGGCACAAGTATCATCCATCCGGACACAGTCCGGTAAAAATTAAATGGCATAAGTCATCCTGTGGAAGACTGGCGACGGGGAAAAAGAAATCTGGTGCAGGTGTTCTGCTTGTCTGTTATTTGTGTCAGATAATTCCACATTGATTGCATCAGGGCAGAGGTATTTACTTAATTTAGCACTTCAACGAACTGATCTGAAAGAAATGAAAAAAATATCCATATCAGCTATATTGTTAGTGCTGTGTTTGGCCCTGAAGGCGCAGCAGGCAAAAAATATACTGATCATTTATAGTGATGACCAGAGCTATCATACCATTAATGCCTGGGGCAATAAAGAAATACAAACGCCCAACCTGGACAAGCTGGCTGCCGGGGGCATGAGCTTCAGGCAAACCCATGTTATGGGAGGGCATCAGGGAGCGGTGTGCATACCCAGCCGGGTGATGATGCTGACGGGGCGATACATCAACCGTTTACCCAATGACGGTTCCACCATTCCAGACAGTCTTACCGGGTTGCCGGAAGTTTTGAGGAGCAGGGGGTACACTACTTTCCATAGCGGTAAGTGGCACAGCGATAAACAATCGCACGACCGTTTTTTCAGTGCCGGTGACAACATATTCTTCGGGGGGATGCATTTTGAAAAGGATGGCGGGCAAACCAACCCTTTCGTTTACCACTATAACGGACAGGGACATTATCCTGCTGAAGCAGGATGGAAAAGTGATACCTTCTCCACGCAATTATATGCAAACGCGGCTATTGATTTCCTGGGAAGCCAACAGGCAAAGGATAAACCGTTCTTATGTTATGTAGCATTTACTTCTCCACACGACCCGCGGACACCGCCACCTGCTTTTGCGGGCAAATACAATCCTGATGATATTTCGCTGCCACCTAATTTTCTACCGCAGCATCCCTTTGATAATGGGGATATAAGGGTAAGAGATGAGTTACTGTTGCCGCACCCGAGAACACCCGAAGCCGTAAAAGAACAAATTGCCTTGTACTATGGAATGGTGAGCGAAATGGATGCGCAGGTAGGCAGGATCATAGCAACGTTGGAGCAAAACGGTCTCAGGGAAAATACCCTGATCGTATTTGCCGGGGATAATGGGCTGGCCGTGGGCCAGCACGGATTGCTGGGCAAGCAAAATCTGTACGAGCACAGCATCCGGGTACCGATGATCATAGCAGGACCCGGTGTTCCGGCCAATACCGGCTCTGCAGCGTTTGTGTATCTCAGTGATATCGCACCCACCATTTATGACTGGCTGGGTGTTGACAAGCCGGTAAGTGTAGAAGCTAAAAGCCTGATGCCGCTGATCCGTAACCAGTCCAAAAGTGTTCGTGCCAATATGTATAACGTATATGGTCACTGGAGCAGAAGCCTTAAAACCCCGGATGGTTATAAATTGATCGTTTATAACGTAAACGGCGTGGCAACCACACAGCTTTTTAACCTGAAAGCAGATCCCTGGGAAACCCGGGACCTGGCTGCCGATCCCAAACAGCAGAAACGCATTGGGAAAATGAAAAGGCAGCTTACAAAAGAAATGGAACAAGCACATGATGACCTGAACATATACCTGCCGGACTGGGGGAGAAAACCCGGTCAGAAAGCCGCAGGGTCATAGTCCCTGATTCCTGTTGCGGATCGTTTCGAGCAAAGCTGCCAATTCCTTTACCTTATCAGGAAAGCGGGTAGCCAGGTTGGTCTTTTCTGAAGGATCTTTCGTAAGATCATATAGCTGCGGATCCGGGTCATTACCGGTTTCAATATTGACCAGCTTGTTGAGAGGTTGTCCGGAATTGGGCTCAATATATTTCCAGCCGTTCTTTATGATCGCAAGTGATGCAATGCCCTGCTTCACGAGCGTCTCCCGGCCGGTTGCTGATTTGCCGAGCAGCGCGTCCAGGATGTTTTCGCTATCCTGCGCATCTCTTTCCGGTATTCTCTGGTCCAGTAACTGCCGGAAAGACGACAGCAGATCCATCTGGCACACCAATGCACCCGATACACCCGCTTTTATACTACGTGGCCAGCTCACAATGAATGGGATCCGTGTACCTGCTTCGAAACTGCTGTATTTACCGCCCCTGTAGATCCCCCAGGGGGTATGCCCGTTCAGCCTTTCTACCGATTCGTCCTGGTAACCATCATCGATCACCGGGCCATTGTCGCTGGTAAAGATCACGATGGTATTTTGTGCTATACCCTGCAGTGCCAGTTCTTTCATGATCTGCCCTACTGTCCAGTCCAGTTGCAAAATCACATCGCCCCGGTAACCCAGCTCGCTTTTTCCTTTAAACATAGTGGAAGGCATGCGGGGCACATGCGGTTCTGTAAGCGAATAGTATAGAAAAAAAGGTGTTGCCTTGTTATCAGCGATGAACTGCCTGGCTTTCTCCAGAAATGTCAGGGGCATTTCCTCATCTGTCCATCTTGCTTTGTAGCCGCCACTCATCCAGCCGATGCGTCCGATACCGTTTACAATTGTGTTATCATGTCCCTGTCCGGGAGACGATCTCATCTTCAGCAATTCCGGGTTTTCTTTGCCGGTTGGATCGCTACCTGTTTTTTCTTTGTAATTCACGCGTATAGGATCGGCCGCGTCGGCGGCAACCACGTTTCCATTTTCTACGAACACGGTGGGTACCCTGTCAGCTGTAGCCGGAAAAATAAAAGAATACTGAAATCCTACCTCATTCGGTCCGGGTTTAACGGGAGCATTCCAGTTCTTTTCAACAGTATTGCCCAGTCCTAAATGCCATTTTCCTACCAGTCCGGTATGATACCCTGCGTTTTTAAATAGCAATGGCAGGGTGGTGCGGTCCGTGGGAATGATAAGGGCTGCGTCACCCGGTAAAATATTGGTTCCCGACTGGCGCCAGGGATATTTACCTGTCAGCAACGCATAACGGGATGGGGTACATGTTGCCGAAGTGCTATGTGCATTCGTGAAGCGAAGCCCTTCCGCAGCCAGGTGGTCCACATGGGGTGTTTGAATTTTTGTAGCGCCATAGCAGCTCAGATCCCCATATCCCAGATCGTCTGCATTGATAATAATAACGTTGGGTTTTACAGAGGTGACTTTCTGCTGTGCAATAGCTGCGGATAAACAGCCTGCTATCCAAAATATTACAATTGAAATTTTCTTCATGGGAGCATCTTATTAAGACATTGTTTCCTGCGATAGAGCAGTATAGCAAATCTCACTACATAGCTTAAAAATACTCCAGAATATAACAACAAGCAAGAAGTTATAGATATCTATCCCGGACAGATGTTCAGGGTACAGGATGATTGACCGGGAAAAGCAGGGGATACCGGATATTATATGCTCCACCAGTAATTGAACTTCAGCGCCAGTGCTCTTGTTTTTACAGCCCAGGGACCGGGAAGATAATTGTCTGTATATACCAGGAACAGATCGGAAGCGGGCTTGTAACGCCACTGGAGCCTTGCGTTGATATTCATGTTGTCCATCTGTTGGTTGTACTGCACATAAGTAGTAAAAAACAGGGTGTTCGTAAACGTTACGTCTATCCTTGGCCCGATCAGCAGGAAATTGTTTTTACCCCAGGGCTCCGGCAGGTTCAGCCTGTTATAAGTGGTGTTCAGGGCAATGTTTACATAAGGTTGAAAACGATAACCTAGTTCACCTCCGACAGTCAATAATCTTCCATCCGCATAATAACCGCCATACCTGAGAGACGCTGTATAGGTAAACAGGTGCTGCGGTGCGGATATATAATCAAATCCGGCGGTCCACCACCGGTGACGTGTGCCGGTTTGCAGAGAATCTTTGCCGGTATTGGTAGGATCGAAGGGCATAAGCAGCTTCACATAATCCTGCTGTATCAATGGAGTCAATGTGGCCTTCGACCGGAATGTGATCAGGTAAGAATAGATATTGCTGTGGTCCGTTTCCTTTATATCCGTATTAAAGAAATAAGTGCTGTTGATGACAGGACCATGACTCAGGATATTACCTCCTTTGGGAAAAAAGAAATAGGAGAGCTGGGGATTGAACTTAACATATCCCCGCCGGGGCGTATAACCTACCTCGGGATTAAAATGTTCGCCTACATATTGCAGTTGCCCGTAGAGCAGCCATCTGCGGCTGCTGTACTGCAGGTGCCCTGCATAGGTCCAGTCTTTTTTATTTATCCCCGGTTGAAATGTTTTCAATACCATGGCTTTTCCTGTCCATTGGTTGCTGGCAGATGCCAGGTTGTATTCAAAGCCCAGGTTGCGGTTGTACCGTGAGTAAACACCTTTCAGGCTGTCAGCAGCATCGGGGTGATAGTTCAGCGAGCTTTTATCAATGTACATCACTGCTATGTTGGAGCGTTTCAGTATTTTCCGTTGAAGGGAGAATACCGCGAAGTTTTGCGCCGGCAGGGCCCGGTTTTCCATTCTTGCCGTTTTCATATCCATTATACCTATGCGCCAGTTTTTGTCCAGCTTGCCGCTGAGCCTGGCGCCGAAGTCGATAGGCACACCCAGTCCGATACGGCGGGAAAAGAACGGGCGGATATCTGCATAGCCGAAGTTGGCAAAAAGGTCGCCATTCTCCAGGAAAAATTGCCTGCGTTCAGGAAAAAACAATTCAAAACGACTGAGATTGGTTATCTGCTTGTCTACCTCTACCTGTGAAAAATCCGGGCGCACGGTAAGGTCCAGGTTGAGGGAAGGACCGATGGATACCTTAATGTCTCCACCGATGTCTTTTGTGTAAACCGGTTTGGTACCTTGCTCATAGTTTTTCGCTACACCCCCCAATACAAACGGTATCACCGAAATATTCGAACGGGGTGCCGGTGGCGCTTCATCCCATACCAGCGAGCCGGTATAAGCCAGGGCGGCGCTCGGGAACTGGCGTGGGATAGGCGTCCAGCTTGATTTTTCCGTGCTTTTCAGGTCATTCCTTCCGAAATTGATGCCCCAAACCTTTGCATCTTTTTTATAGCGGATGGTCTTAAACGGTATGGCTGCCTCAAAAACCCACTTGTCATCATAGTGTTTTACCGCCGACACCCATTTGTTATCCCAGTTCAGGTCTACCTTCCCACCTTCATACATGATGCCGTCCCACTGGGCACCGGCAGCATTGGCGCCAAAGGAGAAGCCGGTGGTCAGATCGTCAAAAGTATCCATGAAAAGCAGGAAGTTATCATTCTTCAGAAAGGAAAAATCCCTGCGCAGTGACTCTACCATATGGATGCCGGCTCCGTAGTTAAAACATTCTGCCAGCAGGTACAGGTTTTCGTTGTCATAGGTCATACGTACATCTGTATGCACTTCTGCCAGGCTGGTATCCATCGGCAGCATCATATAAAAATTGGTGGCAGTGGCAGCATCGGCCCACGCCTGCTCATCAATTATTCCGTCAACAACAACGGGGGATATTGCTTTTTTGATGTGCAGTTGAAATGCGGCATTTTTCTTTTGCGCGATGGAAAAAAAGCAGGTCAATGTTAACAAAAGCGACAGCGAAAACGATTTCAATGGAAAAAATTAAGGCGGCAAGGTAGGGAATTTCTATCTTTTTTGATCATCAAATCGGTCGGCAGGGGATGATCAGGAGTATATATGTGATAGAACTGTCACCTTGCGTATGGCGGAAGATCTCTAGGATTTCGGGTGGTTTATTTGTTTATAGTAAAACCATTAGTTAAGATTAGGTAAGACGTAATACCCCTTTATTCCTTAATGGGTCCAATATCAGCCGTGTACACAATAGCCACTTTCAAAAATTCCGTGTCTGCCGGTTTCCCCCTCAGGGGGTGATTTATGATGAACAGGCATCAAAATTATTTTTTTTTGGTCAGTGGAGACACTGACCGTGGCGCGGGCCGCGGTTTGTGGAGACACAAACCACCTGTTATTGATGACATTTTAATAAAATTGATAAGGGATCATTACTAGGTACAAGCTGCAATAAAAAAGCGGCTACCGGAGGGGTAACCGCTTCTATATTGTTTAAAGCTGAGGATTACTTGTTGATGGTAACCACCTGCTCTGTTTTTGCTTTTTCTTTCCGGGAATGATTTACATCCTTGGTGCCGAAGATCTGCGCCAGGGTAGGAGCAATCACCAGCGATACAATAGACATCAGCTTGATGAGGATGTTCATGGAAGGCCCGGAAGTATCTTTGAACGGATCACCCACGGTGTCACCGGTTACAGATGCCTTGTGCGGCTCGGATTTTTTGTAGAATACTTCGCCGTTGATCTCCACACCTTTTTCAAAAGATTTTTTGGCATTGTCCCACGCACCACCGGCATTGTTCTGGAACATACCCATCAATACGCCGCTTACAGTAGCGCCGGCCAGGAATCCTCCCAACGCTTCAGGTCCCATCAGGAACCCGATGATAAGGGGAGACACGATGGCGATAGCACCGGGCAACATCATTTTCTTGATGGAAGCTTCTGTAGAGATCGCCACACATTTATCGTATTCGGGTTTGCCTGTGCCTTCCATGATGCCGGGAATAGAACGGAACTGACGACGAACTTCTTCCACCATGCTCATGGCAGCTTCCCCCACCGCACGGATAGCCAGGGAGGAGAAGATGAACGGGATCATACCGCCTACGAATAAACAGGCAAGTACATCCGCCTTATAAATGTCGATGCCGTCAATGCCCGCAACGCCTACAAACGCTGCAAACAGCGCCAGCGCAGTCAACGCCGCAGAAGCAATGGCAAAACCTTTACCCGTAGCAGCGGTAGTGTTACCTACGGCATCCAGCACGTCTGTTTTTTCACGTACTTCTTTAGGCAGCTCGCTCATTTCGGCAATACCGCCGGCATTATCGGCAATCGGACCGAAAGCGTCAATGGCCAGCTGCATGGCGGTAGTAGCCATCATACCGGCAGCAGCGATCGCCACACCGTATAAGCCTGCAAATTCATAAGAGCCCCATATGCCACCCGCCAGCACCAGGATGGGCAGGAAGGTGGATTCCATACCGATAGCCAGACCACCAATCACGTTGGTAGCATGCCCGGTAGAAGATTGTTTGATGATAGACATTACAGGGCGTTTACCCATTGCCGTATAAAATTCAGTGATAATGCTCATCAGGGCACCCACAGCCAGACCCACACCTATAGCGCCGAGCACACCCCATTTGGTGAACTCTTCGCCACGCAATACCATTGTTTCAGGAAGAATATAATATACCAGTCCGACAGATACGATAGCAGTAAGAATGATGGAGCCCCAGTTGCCCATATTCAATGCCTTCTGCACATTATCGGTATTGATGCCGGCAGCATCGCTTACCTTTACAAACCAGGTGCCTACAATAGAGAAAATGATACCGGCAGCTGCAATCAGCATTGGAAGCAGCACAGGGGAAAGTCCGCCGAAATTATCGGTAGCGATGGTTTCCTGACCCAATACCATGGTAGCCAGCACAGTAGCCACATAAGAACCAAACAGATCGGCGCCCATACCTGCCACGTCCCCTACATTATCTCCCACGTTATCGGCGATCGTCGCCGGGTTGCGGGGATCATCTTCGGGTATGCCTGCTTCTACCTT
>CAKSVK010000157.1 GCA_934502905.1 uncultured Chitinophagaceae bacterium | reverse complement strand
CAAAATCAAAACAGACAGTCGTCATTAACAGTTTTTTTTAACAGCAAACGCATACGCAATTTATCAAAAATCAGATAATTTATTTATTTCCTGTGAATTTGTTTTTCCATCTTCCCGGGAGCTATATAAGCGGGATGTGTTAAATTTGCCCTGCCTGACCGGATAATTCCATCCGACAAATGATTGCTTTCTATTTCACACAAACATAACTTACCGTCCTGCTCAGGCAGATGGTTCCTGTTAAATAAATAATATGAAGACTGCAGAACACCAAAGATTGACCGTTAACGCTTCAAGAATGATTCCGCTGGAACAGTGGGGGCCTTACCTGAGCGAGCGTCAATGGGGCACGGTAAGGGAAGACTACAGTGAAAACGGAGATGCCTGGAACTATTTCCCGTTTGAACATGCCCGTAGCAGGTCTTACCGCTGGGGTGAAGACGGACTGGCAGGGATATGCGATTTTTTTGGCAACCTGTGTTTTGCCATTGCCCTGTGGAACGGAAAAGATAAAATATTAAAAGAACGGTTGTTTGGGCTTGGCAACGGGCAGGGCAACCACGGCGAGGATGTGAAGGAGCTATACCATCACCTCGATAATATTCCGACACACTACCATATGGAATACCTGTACAAATACCCGCAACAGGAATTCCCATATGAGCTGCTGCTGCAAAAAAACCGGGAAAGATCGAAGCTGGAGCCGGAATATGAAATACTGGACACCGGGGTATTCGACAACAACGAGTATTTTGATGTACTGGTGACCTATGCCAAAAAAAGCCCGCAGGATATACTGATCAGGATCGACGTGACCAACCGCTCAGACAAACCGGCGGAACTAACGGTGTTGCCTACCCTTTGGTTCTACAACCGGTGGCAATATGGGGGATCGATCCACAAGCCGGAAATAACCTACCTCAACAAAACCGCCGTGAAAACCACCCACAGTCGCCTGGGCAACTATTACTTCTACTACCAAAAAGCAGATGATTGCTTTTTGACAGAGAACGAAACCAATATGGAACGGATCGGTAAGGGCACCAACGATTCCATTTTTGTAAAGGACGCCTTTCACGATGCTATTATTGATGGAAAAAACATACAGGCGCTGCGGGACAGAAAGTCCGGCACCAAATTCTCCCCGGTATATAAGCTCAAGGTTCCTGCCGGCGGCACAAAATCAGTGTATTGCCGCCTGACCAACAAATTGCTGGAGAATGCGTTCCGGGGCGACTTTGAAAGTATTTTCAGGTACCGGAAAGAAGAAGCAGATGAGTTTTATGCCGCTATTTTACCGGCAGGCATGGATGAAGATATGGCGCAGATACAACGCCAGGCGCTGGCAGGCCTGATGTGGAGCAAACAATATTACCACTACGATGTGGAGCGGTGGCTCACCACCAGCGACGGGATCACGCCGGTAAACGACGGCAAGCTGTACGGCAGGAACCATGACTGGAAACACCTGAAAAACCAGGACATCATCCTGATGCCGGACAAATGGGAATATCCCTGGTACGCCGCCTGGGATCTTGCTTTTCACTGCATATCCATGGCAATGGCAGACCCTACTTTTGCGAAGCACCAGTTGCTGCTGGTGATGCGCGAATGGTATATGAAGCCGGACGGGCAACTGCCTGCCTATGAATGGAATTTCGGGGACGTAAATCCGCCCGTACATGGATGGTCTGCCCTGCAGGTATATTATATAGAAAAGCTGAAAACCGGCAGGGGAGATATTGTGTTCCTGAAAAAAATATTCCAGAAGCTGCTGATCAATTTCACCTGGTGGCTGAACAGGAAGGATATACTGGGAAACAACCTGTTTGAAGGAGGCTTTCTCGGGCTGGACAACATCGGGGTATTCAACCGGAGCATTCAGCTGGGCAGCAACATGAAGCTGGAACAGGCAGACGGCACCAGCTGGATGGCGATGTATGCGCTGAATATGCTGGAGATGGCACTGGAAATAGCCGTACATGATATATCATTTGAGGATACCGCCACCAAATTTTTCGAGCAGTTCGTTATGATCGCGGAAGCGATCAACGAGCATGGCTTGTGGAATGAAGAAGATAAATTCTTCTACGATACACTTTCCATCCCCGGCACCACTCCCATACAATTACGCATCCAGTCGCTGGTAGGGCTCACTACCCTGTTTGCTGTTTCTACCATGCTTACCAAAACCATCAACAAGCTGCCGGACTTCAAGAAACGGATCGCCTGGTTTGAAGCGTTCAGAAAAAGCAATGGTCATTTCTGGCCAAATGAAGAAAGAAGCGAAGGAGACGAAATATTGTTGTCGCTGCTGCCAAGAGAACGCCTGATCTACCTGATGGAACACCTGCTGGACGAAGAAAAATTCCTGTCTGAAGGCGGTATCAGGGCGTTGTCAAAATACCATGAGAAACATCCTTATTCCGTTACCATCAACGGCATCACCTATGCTGCCCAATACGATCCGGGAGATTCCACGTCTGATCTTTTCGGCGGCAACTCCAACTGGCGTGGTCCCGTGTGGATCCCGATGAACTACCTTATCATTCAGTCCATCAGGAAATATGGCTCTTTTTACGGGGAAAACCTGAAAGTAGAATGCCCTGTCGGCTCCGGCAACATGCTTACGCTGGATAAGGTAGCAGACGAGCTTACCCGCAGGGTCATCAGCCTGTTCAAAAAAGATGAAAACGGTAACAGGCCACTGTTCGGAAAAGAATATCAGTGGTTTTACAACCAGCCCGGCAATGATCACCTCGTGCTTTTCTTTGAGTATTTTCATGGCGATACCGGCAGGGGATTGGGCACCAGCCATCAAACGGGGTGGACATCCCTGGTAGCAGAGCTTATCAATGAGCTGCACCACAGCAACCTCAAAACAGATCTGGCATCGGAGGCCGCGGCTGCAGCAGAGGCAGAAGCCGGGGAGGAAAACGAGGAGGAGACTCCAGATGCTGTCTAAGTATTGCCGGAACCTGCACTGTACAGCTCTCCATCCGATACAAACGATACGTGAGGACATGTATCGGAGCGACCGAACGGAACACCCGGTTGCTTGCAGCCGCCTGGTTGCGTGTCTTCACGCAACTGCCCCGGACTATTCTTCTTTTTCTTTCCGCTGACTGCCAGGCTTAAACCTACGGTAGAAAAAATATATAAGTCCGAACAGGAAGATATAACAGGCATAGGTAAAGAGGTCGTGGTGATCGAGCGTACGGCCGAATGCCCAGCTCTTTTTCCATTCCTTTACATTTTTCTCCAGCGCGATCATCAGCAGAGCCGTACGCAGGCAGTTCAATATCCAGATGACCAGGAAACCGGACATCAGCCAGATCAGCTTTTTCCGCAATGTCATTTTATTCGCCAGCACAAAAGCAGCCCAGAAGCTGAGTATACCCAGCCCCACGCAGGGCCAGCCCATCACCAGCTTATTACCTGCAGGACCAACAAGATACCTTGGCTCCACCACATGCGTATCGATCCCTACCGCCCGGGTTAAAAAATTAGCCGTGTGCATGATCGTTCCCGTGATGCCGTCAATATAATTCAGGTGACGGTCTGCAAAGGCGTTATAATGTTCTCCCGGCAGGATCAGCCTCACGAAATACATATTGGCATAGTAAAAAACGGCAAACAGCACCAGGAACTTCAACGCAAATGAAAGGTCGAAGTAACGGTTAATGGTTTTATTTAAAGATTTTAAATACAACAGCATATACAACAGGTTTAATGTGACTGCTGATTCAGGATTGCAGATTTACGATATGAAAATCAAATCTGAAATCAAAATTGAATAATTGCTGATTTACGGCTGTTGATTTATGATGTGAAGGAACAAATCAAAAATCCCAAATCAAAAAATCAGAAATCACCCAATCAGAGATCTCCCCAATCCCCCTATTTCCAATAAAGTTCGCCCCATTTGCCTATATCTTCAAAAAATCAAATGGTTTATATTCACTTTACACAGAACTTTGCAGCTTTCTAAAAAGGACAGGAAGGCATGGAAACGGATTCAAAGCAGGTATCGCAGGTGAAAGTAATTGCGGCATTTGCCGTTGTGTATATTGTGTGGGGCTCCACTTATTTCTTTATACAGATGGCCATACACGAGATTCCGGTATCCATTATGGGGATTTCCCGCTTTATCAGCGCCGGCATTATTATGCTGGCGTGGAGCGCTTCTCAAAAAGAAAAAATATTCCGCTGGAAAGAAATTCCTTCTGCCATGTTCACGGGCTGCCTGCTGCTGTTTATCAGCAACGGTGCCGTTGCCTGGTCCGAACAATACCTGGCCAGCTCGCTGGTTGCCGTATTTATTGCTTCCTCCCCTATGTGGTTTGTGCTGCTGGATTACAGGCAATGGCGGGCAAATTTTAGCAGTGCTTCTACCCTACTGGGGTTGCTGATGGGATTCGCCGGCATCCTGTTCCTTTTCGGCGACCGCCTGAAAGATGTATTTCTTTCCGGCACCATGACAGGCAACAAATGGGAAATGATCTCTTTCATAGCGCTCACGGTTGGCTCCGTCAGTTGGGCTGCCGGTTCATTGTATTCCAAATACCGCCCCACAGCTTTCTCAGGACCTGCAAATTCCGGGTGGCAGATGATAGGCGCAGGTCTTGCCTTTACCATTACTTCTTTCCTGAACCATGACTGGGACCGGTTTGATATGCATGCTGTAAGCAGCGCTGCCTGGTGGGCCATTGCGTACCTGGTGGTCATGGGGTCACTGCTGGGCTATAGCAGCTTTGTGTGGCTGCTGAAAGTACGTCCTGCCACACAGGTAAGCACACACGCATATGTGAACCCGGTAGTAGCTGTTTTGCTGGGTGTATTCTTTGCCAACGAAACCGTTACCGTCTACCAGGTCATCGGGCTTGGTATCATCCTGGCAGGCGTGTTGCTGGTGAATATTGCCAAATACCGGGGTACCCGTTAATATAACATGGCAACCTTATGTTGTTATGATATTAACCTGTTGATCCACAATAAGGGTATACATGTACCCTTTCATACATCTGGATCTTATAACCCGTTTTTTACAGCGTCACGTCTCTATCCGACCTGCTCTTATTTCTATTTTACACCATGTTCCTTCTTCCGGAATAAATATTATCCCTACTTTTGAAGGGAAGTCTATCCATTCCTTTTAAACCTTGCTATTCCCGAAAAACAGCAACGCTCAATTTTCCAATTACAACCTGTATACCTATCCTGTACACGGATAGTAACATACGGGTGTAACAGATCCACTTATTTTGGTTAACTATTTAAATCAACACTATGAAGAGAAGCTCTACATTATTATTTGGTTTACTGTTTTTCTCCCAGGCCTTATTTTCTCAGAATACAGGAGACTACCGCAGCAATGTATCTCCCACAGGCCTTTGGAACCTTGCAGCCAGCTGGCAGACCTACGACGGAACGGACTGGGTCGCTGCTGTAGCACCTCCTTCCGGTTCTAACGGAGTTATCACGATCAGGGACGGCGATAGTATACGGCTCACCGAAACTATTATCATCAACCAGGTGGTTGTAGAGTCCGGCGCCGTACTGGCAATGTTTAATCCTGTGACCGGTGATATTACAGTCTCTTTGGAAGATGACCTGGCTGTGGACGGAAGACTATATGTAGGCACAAGGGCCACATTATCCGGTGCCGGGGCAGTGATGGTAAATACGGAAGGCTCTCTTCGTGTTACCGGATCCGGTAACCTTGCAGTAGATGCAGAAAGCAACGGGGAAATACTTTTTTACAACGGGGCAGGTATTACCAATGCCACCATTACCAGTAACCAACAGGTCCTTTGGATATCCGGAGGACTGAACCTGTCGAATACAACCCTCATTAACAACGGCACATTTACTATCGACCAATCTTCAAACGCTGTCATCTCAAATACTGCCGCTACCAACCAGCTACAAAACACCGCTACCGGCATTATTGAAAACATCGGTACCGGGGGATTGAATATTGCCGTACCTGTAGTCAACGATGGTATAATACGGGGCACCGGTGAAGTATACCTGTCCGGTAGCATAACCAATGCCGGAGGAACTATTCAGCCCGGCTCTCCATCCACTGCCGGCAGTCTTATCATTAATCCTGCTGCTTTGCATAACCAAGCTGCGGATGTCAATATTTCCATCCGCGCAACAGGTGGCGTTGCCGGCACCCACTATGATGAGCTGGTCATTTCAAACCGTCCCAATGCAGTAGCCGTTTCTCTTGCAAATGCCACTTTAACCGTCACCGGTCAAACGGAGGATCTTATAGGAACACAGTACATCATTATGCGCACGGCGGCGGTAGGCGGTCCTACTCCTTCGCAGTTCGGCAGTGATTTCGGCACCTTAAATATTCCGGCAAACTATACGATCTCCCGCACCGCCAACGAAATTGTGTTGACCAAGGCATCCGTATTGCCGCTCACCTGGGGCAGCTTTACGCTGGGAGAAAATAACGGAAGTATCCTGCTGAGCTGGACTACTATAGCAGAGAGCAACACTTCCCACTTCGTTATTGAACACTCATCCGATGGGAAAGCCTTTTCATCCGTTGGCACATTAACGGCAGGCGGCAACACTACAAACACTACCACTTATTCTTATAACTACATTCCCAAACCCGGGGAAGCCGGCTTATACTTCCGTATCAAGCAGGTAGACCTGGATGGCAAATCAACCTATTCCGATATCCGCACCATTCGCCTGGCCGGCAACAGCAATGTGCAGGTATATCCCAATCCTGTACAAAACCTGCTGAATATTAATATCGTTACACATAACAGCCGGGTGGTCATTTATGATGTAACAGGACGCGTGGTAAAAGCCAGCCGGTTTAACACAAAAGGTACCCAACAGATTGACCTGACCGGATTGCCCAACGGTATCTACCAGGTATCTGTGCTGGAAAAAGAAACTTTACGCTCTTCGCACCGGATCATTAAACAATAGATCTTTTTTGTACAACAACATTCGTAAAGGGTTCTCTATATGGGAACCCTTTAATTTATAAGAGGAGTTGTATTTCCTGGCTATAAAAAGGGCATTATCTTTGGTTCCCGGCTATTATCCGATCAAGTAAGAAAAAATCATCACCGGTCATTACTCAATAAAACTGTTTTCAATTCAACTTTGTACGATTAAGCGTGCAAAAACGCCAGAGCATGACCATCAACCGAAAATTTCAATTCAACTTTGTACGATTAAGCGCTTTTTAATTGTTAGACCGATTATTGAGCATCCCCCATTTCAATTCAACTTTGTGCGATTAAGCGACAATTGTGAGTATAGAAGGACACGGCTTTCATATATTTCAATTCAACTTTGTGCGATTAAACGTATAAACTACACCGGAGTCGATATTGTAGGAACCGAATTTCAATTCAACATTGTACGATTAAACGACGGTGATACAATAAGACTGTTCAGGAACCCGAATAAATTTCAATTCAACATTGTACGATTAAACGTGGGGGGCATTCATCGGCGGAGCTATTACTACAACGATTTCAATTCAACATTGTACGATTAAACGACGCCTACCAGGTTATGAAACTGGTACAGCAGAATCCATTTCAATTCAACATTGTACGATTAAACGTCTTTCATTCATCGGTAGGGTTGGGTGTGTTATGGAAATTTCAATTCAACATTGTACGATTAAACGTCTTCATATCAATCCAGGTTTTGAGGTCATACTGCATTTCAATTCAACATTGTACGATTAAACGCAGGATGAGTTGATACTGAAAATATTTGAAAACAGATTTCAATTCAACATTGTACGATTAAACGTTTTACCGAACCGGGCAATTTCAATACTTTTCTTATATTTCAATTCAACATTGTACGATTAAACGTATAAATCATTCGGTGCGCTTTTCAATGTCGCAAACGAATTTCAATTC
>CAKSVK010000156.1 GCA_934502905.1 uncultured Chitinophagaceae bacterium | reverse complement strand
TTACCCAGCCTCGCCCCGAATCGGACAAATCTCCTTACTTCGAACTTGCCAAAAAACATGGCGTTCAGCTGGAGTTTTTCCCGTTTATTACTTTAGAAGGCATACCAGCAAAGGATTTCAGGAAGCAGAAGATTGATATTACCCACTTCAGTGCAGTGGTCTTTACAAGCCGTCACGGCATTGATCATTTTTTCCGCACCTGTGAAGAATTGAAAGTAGGCATATCCCAGGATACAAAATATTTTTGTATCACAGAGGCGGTGGCGTTGTATCTTCAAAAATTCATACTATACAGAAAGCGTAAGGTTTTTTATGGAGCAGACGGTTCCAATAAAAGCCTGTTTGAAGTGATCAACAAACATAAAGAAAACGAAAAGTTCCTCTATCCCTGTTCCGAAAATCAGCAGGATAACGAGATCGTGAACTGGCTGAAATCAAATAACTGCGAGTTTGATACGCCCTTCATGTACCGGACCATTAATACCGATGTAAAGTCCGTTCTGTCAAAATCTGAATATGATATTATCTGCTTCTTTACGCCCAGCGGTGTGAAGAGTCTGCTTGAAAACATCCCCCAATATGAGCAGAATGGCACCAAGATCGGCGCTTTCGGCATCAATACATTCAAAGCGGTGGAAGAAGCGGGATTAACACTACACATCAAGGCGCCGGCGCCGGAAACACCTTCTATGGTGGCTGCACTGGAAAAGTATTTTGCAGCGCTAAAGAAATAATTCTGCGAAATTTGCTGCATGGCAGCATTTACCAATCATCTTGTTCATGAAACAAGTCCCTATTTATTGCAGCATGCCCACAACCCGGTAGAATGGTATCCGTGGGGAGAAGCAGCACTTAATAAAGCATTGTCGGAAGATAAGCCGATACTGGTAAGCATTGGTTATGCAGCCTGCCACTGGTGTCATGTGATGGAGCGGGAAAGCTTTGAAGACGAAGATACCGCTGCATTCATGAATGAACATTTCGTGAATATAAAAATTGACCGGGAAGAACGTCCTGATCTTGACCATATATATATGGGTGCGGTGCAAACGATGACAGGTGCAGGGGGATGGCCGCTGAATGTTTTTTTAACCCCGCAAAAAAAGCCCTTTTACGGAGGAACCTACTATCCTCCGGAACCTGCATATAATCGCCCCTCCTGGCGGCAGGTATTGATGGGAGTAGTAGAAGCATTTTATGAAAGAAGGGATAAGCTGGAAGAAAGTGCAGAGCGCCTGACCGGCCAGATGGTAAAAGCGGCTGGTTATGGACTTAATGCGGAAGAAACCCGTGTGGATGACCGGACGCCGGATGCCATTTTCCAGAATATCATGTTATCTGCTGATACCATACACGGCGGATTTGGGGGTGCGCCTAAGTTTCCACAGGTGTATGTCATCCGCTATTTGTTCAAATATTACTATTATACAGGGAATGCTGCAGCGCTTGATCAGGCCTTACTGAGCCTGGATAAAATGATAAGAGGGGGAATATATGATCAGCTGGGAGGCGGGTTTGCCCGCTATGCCACAGACAGCGAATGGCTGGTGCCTCATTTTGAAAAAATGTTATATGATAATGCTTTGCTTCTGCAGGCAGTATGTGAAGCATTTCAGATCACCGGATATATGCGGTATAAGGAAGTTATTACGGAGACCCTTGATTTTGTACAGCGGGAAATGATGAGTAAGGAGGGAGGTTTTTATACGGCGCTTGATGCAGACAGTGAAGGCATAGAAGGTAAATATTATGTGTGGGATAAATCCGAAATAGATGCGCTGCTGGGCGCTGATTCGGATTTGTTCTGTAAGTTTTATGATGTAACGGGTGGGGGTAACTGGGAACATACGAACATCCTGAATATCAGGAAGCCTGCACCCGACTTTGCCGGAGAAGAAGGGATAAGTGAGCTGCAGCTTGAAGAAACACTAAAAAAGGGGAGGATGTGCCTGCTGAAGGCAAGATCCGAACGCGTGAAACCATTGCTGGATGATAAAATAATACTGGGATGGAATGCCTTAATGAATACAGGCTGTTCCATGGCGTATGCCGCTACGGGTGAAGACCGCTACAGGGACCTTGCGGAACGGAATATGAAATTTATTTTTGATGCTTTTTCCGGAGCGTCCTGGAAACACAGTTATAAAAATGGAGTTGCCTCTAATCCGGCTTTTTTAGACGACTACGCTTGTCTGGTAGAGGCACTCATTCATTTACAGGAAGTTACAGGTAATCAGGGTTATCTGGAGTCGGCGAAAGAAATCAGTGAAGTGGTATTGGATGACTTTTATGATGATAAGTCGGGGCTATTCTTTTTTACACACAGGGATCAACAAGATGTTATAATTCGTACCAGGGAGATCTATGACGGTTCAACTCCTTCCGGCAACTCAACA
Source organism: uncultured Chitinophagaceae bacterium (assembly GCA_934502905.1). Classification (GTDB taxonomy): domain Bacteria; phylum Bacteroidota; class Bacteroidia; order Chitinophagales; family Chitinophagaceae; genus Agriterribacter. Next base: position 5,628 of record CAKSVK010000156.1, on the reverse strand, counting down.
ATGGCCCTAAATTTGCAATGCTTGTCGTTGATTTTTGATAATATTGAGTGGAGAAGGATAAGTGAAAAAATGATAGGCTCTGTGCTGAATATGGTGACCAGATATCCCACCTCTTTTGGCAAATGGGCCTGTATGGTAACAGGTTTGGTATACGGGAAAAATGAAATAGCAATAGTAGGCGGTCAATACAGGGAATTTTCTAAGGAATTACTGGCAAACTACCTGCCAGACAGGGTTTTACAGTCTTCAGGCGATAACAATTATCATTTTCCTTTACTACAAAACAGGCTGACAGATCATGCAACCGGCATTTATTTGTGCAGGAATTTTGCTTGCGAAAAACCGGTATGGAATATCCGGGATTTGCTGGAATTAATCGATAATAATGAGGTATTGGCAGGCAGAAAAAACACAATATCTGATAAATGACACCGTTTATTATTCCATGTTTAAGGACATCTGTGCGATAAGCTAAAAAAAGTTTAATATTAGCAATTGATAAATGATAAATCAATATTTCGTCTATATTTGTCCATATACCCTTTAAGCTATTATTATGAAAATGAAAGGCCGGTTACTCAACCTCTCAGTCATTGCTGCGCTTACGCTAGCCGTAGCAAGTTGTGGTAAGTCGAAATCCTCCAAGTCTCCTGATTTCAAGGGGCAGGTACTAGGTGTGGCACCTGGAGGTAAGTATTCTTTGCCCAAGCCTCCTGGTATGGTTTACATACCACAGGGTACCTTCCATATGGGTCCCAGCGATGAGGACATAAATTATGCATTCACATCCCGTAACAGACAAATTACCATTAACGGTTTTTGGATGGACGAAACCGAAATTACAAACAATGAATATCGTCAGTTTGTAAATTGGGTACGCGATTCAATTGCCGGTGATAAGCTGGGCTATAAGTCTAAAGACGGAAACAGCCTTGACTGGAAAAAGATCCAGACTGTAAAATGGGGTGATCCTAAAACAATGGAGCAACTGGATGCAATGATCGTGTCTCCTGATAACCGGATATTCGGGAAAAAAGAAATTGATGCTAACAAGCTGATCTACCATTCCGAAACTTTCGACTATGCTGAAGCGGTTAAAAGAGAAAATGCAAGCCAGGTACGCTCAAAATTTATCGTTAAAAAAGATACGCCCGTTTATCCTGATACGCTGGTTTGGATAAGAGACTTTTCTTACTCTTATAATGAACCGATGTCTAAAAGATATTTCTCTCACCCTTCATTTGGAAACTATCCTGTTGTAGGGGTAAACTGGAAGCAGGCAGTTGCTTTCTGTGAATGGAGAACCCAATTCCTCAACAGCTATCTGGAAGGACAAAAGAGGGCGCAGGAATCAGATTTTCGCCTGCCTACCGAAGCTGAGTGGGAATATGCAGCACGTGGTGGACGTTCTCAGGCGCCATACCCCTGGGGTGGATATTACCTGAGGAACAAGAAAGGATGCCTGCTGGCAAACTTTAAGCCCGGACGTGGTAATTACGCAGAAGACGGCGGCTTGTATCCTGTACGCGCTGACGCATACTGGCCCAACGATTTCGGTTTATACAATATGGCTGGTAATGTTGCTGAGTGGACATCCTCATTTTTCTACGAAGGAGCTTATAATTTCCAACACGATATGAACCCCGACATTCGCTGGAATGCCAAGGATAGTGACCCTCCCCGCATGAAACGTAAGGTGCTGAGAGGTGGTAGCTGGAAAGATGTGGGGTACTTCCTTCAGACAAGTGCACGCACTTATGAATACCAGGATACTGCTAAGTCTTATATTGGTTTCCGTTGCGTAATTGACCTCCCTGCTTCCGGAAAACGCGGCAGATAATTATGGGTCACTTACCTGATAACAGAAAATTAATTAATTCTAATACTAAACTAATTATGCTTTGTAATGGGGCAAATCCACCCTTTGCATTGTATGATCATTACCTTTTGAAATCTAAAAAAACAGAAAAACCCTATTAAAAAAAACAAAAAATCTCTTTATGGCAGGCACAAACAAATCCACAGAAAGACTAGTTAACGTATTGGTGTGCGTAGGCGCCGCAGTTGTAATCTTTGGCGCATGGGCTAAAATCCTCCACAAGTCTTTTGCCGACATCATGCTTACTGTTGGTCTCTTGACAGAAGCTGTTATATTCCTGATTTACGCTTTCTTACCGCCTCCCGGTGGTGAAATGAAAGAAATTGCTGAATCTCTTAAAGGTGGTGTTGGCGTTGCCGGTGGTAACCCTGCATTGGCTTCAATGGATAAAATGTTACAGGACGCCTCTATCACTCCTGCGAACCTGCAGAGGTTAGGTGATAACTTCAGCAAGCTGGGTACGACCGTAGAAAAAATGTCTGATATCGCTGATGTTACATCTGTAACTGCCGATTTTTCAGCTAAAACAAAAGAAGCAACACAGGCCCTGGTACAGGTAAAAGAAGCTTATGCCGGTGCAGCAAGCACAGCTAAAAGCTTTAATGATGCCGCTGAAACAAGCAAATTATTTCATGATCAGGTTCAGGTGCTTACCAAAAACCTGTCTTCATTAAATACTGTATACGAACTTGAGTTACAGGATACCAATAATCACCTGAAAGCTATGAATGGTTTCTACAGCAACCTGGCGCAGGCTTCACAAAGCATGCAGGGTAGCGTGGAAGATGCCAAGAAAGCACAGGAGCAGATCAGCCTGCTGGCTAAAAACCTGGGTAACCTGAACAATGTTTACGGTAATATGCTGGCTGCTATGCAGGGCAGATAATTGCTGAGACATATGGATTGAAAAACGCAATCCATTTTTTAACCTTGATTCGTAAACAAACACATTAAATCCTGAAAAATCATGGCACTACCTAAAGAGCCACGGCAGAAGATGATTAATATGATGTATTTGGTGCTTACAGCATTGCTGGCGCTGAACGTGTCTGCCGAAATCATCAATGCCTTCAAAACAGTTGATAACAGCCTGTTGAAATCCAACAGCACACTTACAGCATCATCAGATGCTATATATAAGGGGTTTGCAGAAAGTCTGGAAGATCCTAAAACCCGCGAAAAAGCTGCTCAGTGGAAACCGAAAGCCGACCAGGTGAAAAAGCTTTCCGCTGATATGACAGCTTATATCGAAGAGCTTAAAACAAAGCTGAAAGACGAAAGTAAGTACAACGAAGAAACCGGCGAAGGGATCAGTAACCTGGATGCTCCTACCCGTTTGATGGATACCCAGGGAGAAGGTGAAAAGCTGCGCCTGGCATTGGAAAAATATAAGAGCGACCTGATGGCGATAGATCCTGAAGTAGCGAAAGAGCTGCAGGGTATTCCTATCGACCTGGAAAAGCCGAAATCTTCTACCGGTAAGGATGATGCAAGCCAGACATGGACTACTGCATACTTCCATATGACCCCCACTATTGCAGCAATGACCATTTTGAGCAAGTTTCAGAATGATGTAAAGAATTCTGAAAATAAAATGGTGGCCAAATTGTTCGAAAAAGTAGGTGGAGTGGTATTTAAGCTGGACAAGTTTGAACCTATGGTGGCCGCTAATTCTACTTACCTGATGCCGGGTGAGCAGGTAGAGCTGAAAGCTGGTTTGGGTGCATTCAATTCTTCTGTTAAGCCGGAAGTATTGATCAACGGAAAAGCAGTACCTGTAAGCGACAATGGTGTTGCTGAGGTTAAAATGCCTGCCGGCGCTTCCGGAGCACATAAATTGAATATCGAGATCAAATACCTGGATCCTAACACGGGTGAGCCTAAAAGTATTTCAAAGCCGTTTGAATATACCGTTGGTCAACCTTCAGGGATATCTGTAATGCCTACAAAAATGAATGTACTGTTTGTGGGTGTTGATAACCCGCTGACCATTACTGCTGGTGCGGGCAGTGAAAAGGTAACTGCCAGGATCAGCAACGGTAGTCTTTCGAAAGTTGGCGGCAGCAACTATGTTGCCAAGCCAACCTCACAAGGAGAGGCAAGTGTGGATGTGATGGTGGATGGAAAATCTGTTGGTAAGGTTGCCTTCCGTGTGAAATACCTGCCTGCGCCTAATGCATATGTAGGTACGTTTGATGGCGGACAGGTTCCTACCGCTCAGTTTAAAGCAATGGGTGGTGTAAGGGCTGCCATTGAGTCTGAGTTTGAAGCGAAATACTCTGTATTGAGCTACACTATTGCGGACCTGAGTGCTGCAGATTATAACCCGGTTTCTAACAACGGAGCTCCCTGGTCGGGTTCTGCAAAAAGCCTGGTTGATAACCTGAAACCCGGAAGAGGCGTTTATATTGATAATATCAAGGCACAGGGACCGGATGGCAGGACCATCACGCTGAAACCTTTGTCATTCATTTTGAGATAATAAACTTTTTGAGAACAGCGTTATCATTTGTTTAGTTTAACACTTTTTGATATGAAATGGAAATCTGCGAAATATGCTTTGTTGTTGATGGCTTTCGGAGTAACAATCGCCACTACGGTAGATGCTCAGACAACCCGGAAGAAATCTACCAGGACAACAACTAAAAAACCTGCTGCCCAGAAGGCAAGCACCAAAAAGACCCAGGCAGCTGTTGCTGATGCAAGTCTTGGTGTAGCCAAACAGGATACAACACCTGTGGTGGTGCAGAAGCGTGATCCGTTGACTATGGACACCATTAGAAAGTCCCTCCGCAACGATCATGCAATTGAAAAAAACCTGGTAAAAGAGCGTACACCGCTGGCATATGAGCATATCCGTGAGGACGATGCCATTTACAGAGAAAAAGTGTGGCGCGAAATTGATATCCGCGAGAAGATCAACCAGCCTTTCCGTTACTCTGCGGAAGAGGATAATGGTAATCAAAGGTTTATCGCTATCCTGCTGAATGTGATCAAGAGTGGCGAAGTAGTTGCGTTTGATGCATCAGTGGATGACAGGTTCACTACGCCTATGACGGTGGACCAAATTGGTTCTAAGTTGGCAGGTGGCTGTGACACTATACTGGTACCTGACCTGGAGAAGGATCCTGATCTTTCGAAAGGGATCATGAAAACAGATGTGGTATGCGAAGAGTTTGATATGGATGCCATCGTTAAATTCAGGATCAAAGAAGAGTGGGTCTTCGATAAAGAATCATCCAGGATGTTTGTAAGGATATTAGGGATTGCACCCATTAAAACCTATACCAACAAGGTGACCGGAGATGTGATCGGTGAGTCTCCCATATTTTATGTATATTATCCTGATATGCGTCCTGCCCTGGCAAAATATGAAGTGTACAATGGCAAGAACTTTGGCGCACGTATGAGCTGGGAAGAGCTTTTCGAAAGCCGTTTCTTTGGAAGTTATATTGTTAAGTCTACACTGGATAACCCGCATGACCTGTATCTGAAGCAATACGTTAAAGACGGTGTTTTAAGATTACTGGAAGGAGAAAATGTTAAGAATAAGATATTCAACTACGAGCAGGATTTGTGGGAATACTAGTATTCAGATAATAAGTTTAATAAAAAAGGGAGCGGATAACTATCTGCTCCCTTTTTTATTGCCGGAACTTTGATCGTAAAGTCATTATTTCCTGACTCATAATGACTACGATTGGTCCTGAAATCATGTGAATGAGAAGCAGTCGGGTGAAGCCTGCTGC
>CAKSVK010000155.1 GCA_934502905.1 uncultured Chitinophagaceae bacterium | reverse complement strand
GAATATTACCTGCTTACCCTTGCCATTACTACTATCCTGGAGTTTTTCCTGTTTTCTTATTTCTTCTCCCGCACGTTTCAGTCGCTGACTATAAAACGGATGTTATACGTGGTTACGTTTGCAGTGGGGGTCTACCTGTTTTATGAAATCATAACCACTCCCCGGGATGTGTATGACCCCACTCCTTCTGTCATCAGCTCTCTTATCATTCTTGTTTATTGTATTATCTTTCTTTATGAACGGGTAAAGGATATCAGCGTACCGTATTTTTATTTTACCGCTACTTTCTGGGTGGTAGTGGCGTTGATCGTATATTGTGCCGGTACTTTCTTCGCGTTGATGTATGCTAAAAGTTTTATCGAGGGAAAGGATGAGAACGAATATGATATCATTCACGATTCGTTATATCTTTTTAAGAATTTGATTTTAATTATCGCATGCTTTTCAACCGACAGTAAAAACACGTATACCAAACTAAAAGACGGAAGAAATACGTTAAACAAATATACCTGAAACCCGACATGAAAGCCCCTATGATTTTATTGCAAACAGACCGGATATCCGGCATTGTGCTTTTCGGAACGTTGGGGATGCTCGCGTTAGCTATCGGTATGATCATTTTTATCATTTTTCACCAGAGAAGGGTCATCCGGTACCAGATGCAGCTCCAGGAGATGGAGGAAGAGCAGCAGAAGCTGCTGTTAAATGCATCCATCAGGTGGCAGGAAGAAGAGAGGCAACGTATTGCCGCCGATCTTCATGACGATGCGGGACCCTTACTGGCAACGGCCAGGTTGTACCTGAACGAAAACCTTGTACACCAGGATATTAACACCCAGCTGCAAAGCATTTACAATGCCAAGCAGATCATTGACGACACCATTCAACTGATCAGGAACATTTCGCACAGCCTGATGCCGCCTACCCTGAAAAACTTTGGTCTGGAATCCGCAGTGAATGATCTTTTTCAAAAGATCAGCGGCTCGGGCATGGTAAATGCAAGCTGCCGTTTTCATGATTACCGCGAAAGGCTGCGCCCGGAACAAGAATTGCTGATTTTTCGCGTTATTCAGGAACTGGTGAACAACATTTTAAAGCACAGCAGCGCCAGCTTTATCCATGTTACGCAGAATTACGATGACCAGCGGTTTTTTATCAGGCTGCATCACGACGGGAAAGGCATCACACAGGCAGATTTTGAGAAGCTGAATAAAAGTGCGGCGGGACTGGGGCTTAAAAACATTCAAAGCCGGGTGAAAGTGCTGAAGGCCAGAATAGAATTTGAAAAAGATATATCAAAGACCTATTTTAAAGTGACACTTGATATACCTGTTGAAAATATTGAACACATAACGTAACCCTTGGGAAATAACAAAGAGGATTTTTATGAGTATTATCAGAGTAGCCATAGCAGATGATCACCAGTTATTCCGCAAGGGGGTCATATTGTCTCTGCGCCCTTATACCAATATCAAGTTTGTGCTGGAGGCAGAGAACGGGCAGGAGTTACTGGATGGTATACCCGAAGCGCAGCCGCAGGTGATATTGATGGACCTGCGCATGCCTGTAAAAGATGGTATTGAAGCCACTAAAACGATCAGCAAGGAATACCCCGATATATATGTTATTGTGTTATCCATGTATGAGGATGAACGGTTTGTTTCCCACCTCATGGAAAACGGTGCCAACGGGTACCTTTTAAAGAGCGCAGATCCGGCAGAAATAAAAAAGGCTATCGTGGAGGTAATGGCCAAAGGCTATTATCTTAACAATTTCGTAAATAAGGTCTTGCTGAAAAAATCCCATGTCAAAGCCAGAACGGCACCTTCCCTCAGCAACGAAATAGTGGTAAATGACAAGGAAAGAGAAGTGCTCCGGCTGTTATGCATGGAGTTTACGGCATCAGAAATAGCCCAGAAAATGGAGATCAGCGCCAGAACGGTAGAAGCCATTAAAGACAGGCTGATGGAACGGTTCAACCTGCGCAATACTGCCGGCCTTGTTTTCTTTTCGGTAAAAAATAACCTGATAGACTAAGTCCTTCCTGTTCCGGTCGTTTCATTTGTAAAGTTTAGCTATTTTAGCGGCAAGTAAACTATATAGCAGATGAAATACATGTTATTTGCCGGGATCCTTTTTATGTCTGTCCGGGCAGCCGCCCAGACCCCTGAAGAAAAGCTGGCAGCAAAGGGTATCAGGCTTTCGGAAGTAAGCAAGCCTGTAGCCAACTATGTAAATGTTGTCCGCACAGGCAACCTTCTTTTCCTGGCTGGTAAAGGTCCTCTTGTGAACGGGGAATATATAAAAGGCAAGCTGGGTAAAGACCTCACTATTGAGCAGGGATACAAGGCTGCCGAGATCACTGCTATTGATCAGCTTTCCGTGTTAAAGGCGGAGCTGGGCGATCTTTCAAAAGTGAAACGTATCGTAAAAGTGAACGGTTATGTGAACAGTGAAAGCGATTTTTATGATCAGCCGGCTGTGATCAATGGCTTCTCCGACATGAGGGTATATGTATTTGGTGAAAAAGGAAAACACGCCAGAACCTCACTGGGCGTTAACACGCTTCCATCTAACATTGCGGTAGAAATTGAGCTGATCGTAGAAGTAGAATAACTATCCTATTACGAGGCTCAGCAGCATTACGGCACAAAGCCCTACAATAGCGACAATGGTTTCCATAACGGACCATGATCGTATGGTATCTTTTATGCTGAGGTTGAAGTATTCTTTGAACAGCCAGAAGCCTCCGTCATTTACATGGGAGAACATAAGGCTGCCGGCGCCGATGGAGAGTACCATCAGGTTGGGGTCTACGCCGCTCTGTATCACCAGGGGGCCTACAATGCCGGCAGTGGTCAGTCCCGCCACGGTAGCCGAACCTATGCATACCCTTATGATAGCGGCAATTATCCAGGCGGTGATAAGCGGGTGCAGGGTGATCCCCTGCAGCGAGTCTGCAATTTCCTTATTTACACCGCTCACGGTCAGCACTTCTTTAAAGGCGCCCGCACCTGCAATGATCAATAAGATCATGGCGATGTCTTTTACCGCGCTTTCATAGGTGTCCATGATCTTTTTCATGCTCATACCTGTGCCCCTCCCAATACTGAAAGTGGCGAACAGCAATGCCACCAGCATAACGATCATGGGGTTGCCCCAAAATGCAAGTTGTCCTTTCAACGCGGGTGCATCCGACACAGAAGGCAATATGGCGGTAGCGATCAGCAGCAATACAGGAAGCAGGGAAGTCAGCAAACTGTTCTGCAGGCTTGGCAACTTCTCCTCGGGAATAACTGCCGGCCGGAAGGTAGCAAGCGGGTGCGCTTCTATATTCCTGAGTGTTTTGGCAAAAATGGGACCTGCAATAATGATGGCCGGCGTGGCCACCACCAGCCCGTACAACAGGGTCCGCCCCATATCTGCATTAAACTGCTGCACCAATGCTGCCGGCGCGGGATGCGGTGGCAGGTACCCGTGGGTGACAGACAATGCAGAAAGCATGGGAATACCGATATAAACAGCGGGTAGCTTATACTGGTAGGATATCGTAAAGATCAAAGGGACCATCAGCACAAAACCGACATTATAGAACAGGGGTATGCCTATAATGAAACCCGTTATCATCAATGCCCAGCGGATATATTTTGTACCTGCCCGCTTCATAAGGGAAGTGGCGATCTGCTGCGCGGCCCCGCTTTCGGCTACCAGCTTACCCAGCATAGCGCCCATCACGATCACGCCTGTAAGCGCACCCAGTGTATCGCCCATACCTTTTTCAACAGCCCCCGCAATTTTATCCATCGGTATTCCCAGCCACCAGCCGCCAAGCAAAGACACAATAAGAAATGACAGGAACGTATTGAACTTACCCCAGGTGATCAGTAATATAAGCAGCAGCAGGCAGGAGGCGATAATTATAAACGTCATTCGGCAAAAATCATTAATGGATCAAACAGTCAGTCAGGCGTATTTCAAATTTTGCAGGTGGGCAAAGGCTCCTGCCTGTAACTTCTCCTAAGGGGCCAGTATCTCACCAACCGGAAAATTTGTACAGAGCGACAATTTGGAATACACCCGTCAGTTCCTGTGGAAACTGTCAGCTAATATAAATGATTAATTTTAGTATACCCGATTTAATGGTTACAATCATTTGTATGACAATGATTGGCCTTCCTGCAAAAACGGTAATTAATGTAGTGGGCGGAAACAATGAGAATGACAGCAGGGATCAGGATCCATATATGATAATCGTGAAATGCTTCCTTCAGCAACAGGCAGGCAATACCACCGCTGAACAATATAATGGGGAGCAACTTATGATGGTGTTTTTTATATCCGTGGTAAAGCGCAAACACACCAATAGCAAAAGCCAGGAGTATCATGAACAATTCAAAATAGAAATTATTTATGATGTTGATGCCCAATACCGGCAAGCTGCTGATCATCAATGGCAACACTGCGCAATGTATAGCGCAGGCCACGGAAGCGGTAACTCCAAGTGCATCATAGTTGATTTTGAACATCCGGTTAAAATTTGGGGGACAAATATACGAATTTTATGCAACTTTGTTGCAATTGATATAAATCATACGGAATTTAGCCTATCTGCTGCACAAAAGGGATGAGATGGGTTGTACCTTTGAGATATGAGTAAGAAAGCCTGGATCTACCTTCTCTTTTTCGTAGCGTTGCTGGGAGGGTTTTATGTTTTTTTATTGAATATCATTGATACTTCCAGGTCGCGGTTGCCGGTTTTGAGCAATGTGCAGCCCTTCAGCTTCGTCCGCCAGGATGGAGAAACCGTTTCTGAGAAAGGAGTTGACGGGAAAGTATATGTGGCAGAATACTTTTTTACAACCTGCCAGGGGATTTGCCCCAAAATGAACACCAACATGAAAAAGGTGTACGATGAGCTGAAGGGTGAAAAAGATTTCATGATCCTGTCGCATACGGTAGACCCCACGAACGATACGGTAGACCGGCTTAAGTTTTATGCAGATTCAATGGGCGCCAATGTAGATAACTGGTGGTTTTTAACCGGCAACAAGGCACAATTATATAAATCTGCGAGGGAAAGTTATGTAATTGACGATCCTAAAAATAATGCAGCCAATATTGAAGAAGATTTTCTGCACACCCAGTTTTTTGCGCTGGTGGACAAAAACGGCAGGGTAAGAGGAGTATATGACGGTTTAAAGAAGGCGGAAGTTAACAAGCTGGTAAAAGATACCAGGGACCTGTTAAGCGAAAACAGGGAAAGTCAGGGATTTTAACAACGAAGTTTCCTGCACCGGATACAGACCCCATATAAAATTACAGGATAACAAGCAGGAGGAAGTAAGTTCTTCATCAATGATACGACCACCCTCCTGCCGCAAAAACGCAACGATGTTGTGGTGGAAAGGATGACCGTGTGTATAGAGACTGCAGGTTGAGTACCGTTAAAACAAAGACAAAAAAAGGTTGCCTTTATGGTAAAAGACAACCTCTTTCAATATCCTGTTATATATTGAGTATAACGATTATTTCATTTTTTTTGCGTCATCCAGGAACTTCGCCAGTCCGATATCTGTTAACGGATGCTTCAGCAGTCCCAGGATGGGTTCCAGCGGGCAGGTACAAACATCTGCTCCCAGCTCAGCAGCCCTTACAATATGTAATGAACTGCGTATGGATGCTGCCAGTATCTGTGTTTTAAAGCCCTGCAAAGAATAGATCTGGGCGATTTGTCCGATCAATTCCATGCCATCCCAGTTACCGTCATCAATTCTTCCAACAAAAGGAGAAACATAAGTGGCCCCCGCTTTAGCAGCCAAAATTGCCTGACCGGCGGAGAATACCAGCGTACAATTGGTTTTAATACCGTTGTCTGTGAACCATTTTAGTGCCTTTACCCCGTCTTTGATCATCGGCACTTTAACCACAATATTGGGATGGATTGCAGCAAGGATTTTTCCTTCAGCTACAATACCGTCAAAATCAGTTGAAAGCACTTCGGCGCTGATGTCGCCATCTACCATTTCACAAATGGTTTTATAATGATTCCTGATACCTTCTTCTCCTTTGATGCCTTCTTTAGCCATCAGGGATGGATTGGTCGTAACGCCGTCCAGGATACCTAATTCGCTTGCTTCTTTAATTTGAGCCAGATTGGCTGTATCAATAAAAAATTTCATGGCTTGTTTTTTTCGCTTTGGCAATTATTAGTTTATCTATTAATAGAACAAATATACAGAAATAAAAAGGCAAGTTACTTACATCGCACCGCTACAACCGCCTACCCTTGCTACCTTCCGGTCCTGGGGGAGTTCAGCAGGAGCTGGTCGTATAAGACTTGCCGGTGCAAAGATAATAAATCTTTTAATGAAACAGCAGGCGGACGTATTTTTGGGTGCATTTACCTACGGTGGGTGTAGTTCAGGTTTTCGTATAGCCACATTTACTAATCAATCGCCCCGTCTCCGTCATTTCGATCCCGCCCCGGCTGTATTAATTTAAATACATATTACAGCGGGAGAGAACCTGTTGGGCAAAGTGCAAAAGTCGGGCGGATTTACCTTGGGTGAGAAAAGTTCTCCCTCGCAAAAGAGTGATTTTATTATAGTCTTCGTGTTGGTCCGGTCGAAATGACGATCATACCCGACGTGGAACTCAGCTTTCTTTGGAAACCGCAGCAAACTGCATTTCATACAGTTTGGCATAATATCCTTCCTTTTCCAGCAGTTCCGCATGGGTGCCGGTTTCCTTTATTTCCCCACGGTCCAGTACCATGATCTTGTTTGCCTTACGGATGGTTGAAAGGCGGTGGGCGATGATAATGGAGGTCCTGCCTTCGATCAGTGTATCGATCGCGTGTTGTATCAGTTGCTCACTCTCGGTGTCGATAGAAGAGGTGGCCTCGTCCAGGATAAGAATGGCGGGATTGTACAATAAAGCCCTTATGAAAGACAACAGCTGCCGCTGGCCAAGCGACAGGGTGCTGCCCCGTTCCATCACATTATAATCGTAGTTGCCTGGCAGCTTCATAATAAAGTCATGCATGCCGATCAGTTTGGCCGCACGTATCACTTCTTCCCTTGTGATCGCTTCATTTCTCAGGGTCACATTTTCCATGATGGAACCCGAAAAAAGAAATACATCCTGCAGCACCACCCCGATGCTCTTTCTCAGCGCATCCAGCCGGTAATCTTCAATATTCACATCATCAATTTCTATAGCTCCCTTTTGTATATGGTATAACCTGTTGATGAGACTGATAATGGAGGTTTTCCCGCTACCCGTATGCCCTACAATAGCCAGCTTCTCCCCCGGTTGAATGTCAAATGAGATATCTTTCAGGACATAGTTGTCGGCGTTGTAGGCAAACCATACATTTTTAAAAGATACCTTCCCTTTCACTTTTTCCGGCGCGTATGAGCCGTTTTGGGCAATGGTATCATCGTTATCCAGCACCTTAAAGATCCGCTCGCTGGCCACCATACCCATCTGGAGAACATTGAACTTATCGGCAATGAAGCGTAACGGACGAAACAGGAGGTTCAGGTACAGCAAAAACGCAATCATGGTCCCTACCGTCGCTTCCCCGGCAATAGCTCCTTTGGCGCTCCACCAGATCATCAGGCTCATCGCGATGGCCAGCATGATCTCCACAAAAGGAAAAAATACCGAATAAGCAAAAATTGCACGGATGTTTGCATTTCTGTGTTCCCTGTTTATTTTTTTAAACTTGGCATATTCCCTGTCTTCCGCCGCAAAAGCCTGTACAATAGACATGCCGGTAATATGCTCCTGCACAAATGCATTCAGGTGCGCTACAGCATTCCTCACCCGCTGAAACGAAATATTAACGCTGTTCCTGAACCACCGCGTAACGATCACCAATGCCGGCAGGATCAAAAGGCAGATCAGGGTAAGCTTCCAGTCTGTTATGAACATTACGGTCAGTATGGCCACGATCGCCAGCAGGTCGGCAATAATAGAGATCAGTCCCTCCGAAAAAATATCGTTTACCGCTTCAATATCGTTGATAGTGCGGGTTGTAAGTGTACCGATAGGCGTTTTATCAAACTGCGAAAGGTTGAGATGAAGCACTTTTTTGTATACCGAGCTGCGGATATCTTTCACCACCGTTTGACCCAGCCATGCTGTTATAAAAGAGAAATAAAACCGCAATGCGGTTTCTACGAGCAGCAACCCTATCTGGATGCATGTAATGATGATC
>CAKSVK010000154.1 GCA_934502905.1 uncultured Chitinophagaceae bacterium | reverse complement strand
TTGTCCGAATTGATCAAGGCAGAAATAACAGAGCGGTTTGATCACAAAAATCTGAATCTTGATACCGAAGAGTTCAGGAACCTGAATCCGACAGCAGAAAATATTGCAATTACAATTTATAATATACTTCGCCCGTATATTGATACGGACAAGGAGATGCAGGTAAGGCTTTTTGAAACTCCCCGTAATTTTGTGGAATATCCTGCCTGATTATTTTATTTATTAGAAGAGCCATGGCATATAAAAAAAATGAACATTATGATGAAGGGATCACTTCATCCCTGATCACGACTTACAGAGAGGCATTGTCTTTACTGGGGGAAGATCCCGAACGGGAAGGACTCGTTAAAACTCCTGAGCGAATGGCAAAGGCAATGCAGGTGCTAACGCAGGGATACCAGCAGGATGCACGGGTTATACTAAATTCCGCCAAATTTCATGAACCGATCAGTGAAATGATCATTGTAAAGGATATAGAGCTTTACAGCATGTGCGAACACCATATGTTGCCTTTTTTCGGAAAAGCGCACGTAGCGTATATCCCTAACGGGTGGATAACCGGTCTCAGTAAAATAGCCCGTGTGGTGGATGTATACGCCCGCCGGCTGCAGGTGCAGGAAAGGTTGACTACCCAAATCCTGGATGCTATTACAGAAGCGCTACAGCCGCTGGGAGTAGCCGTGGTTATTGAAGCCAAACACCTTTGCATGATGATGCGGGGGGTGCAAAAGCAAAACTCTGTTACCACCACTTCTGCTTTTTTTGGTGAGTTCGAGAAAAATGAAACCCGCAGCGAGTTCATCCGCCTGATCGGTTCCGATCTGCACTAAAATGCAGGATAGCAGGTATTCTTAGAGATATCACGGCCTCATGGTCTTGTTATCTTTATAATCTTGTGGTATTACAGCCTTACTATTTTACAGGTCTTACTATTTTGTTATCTTACAGCATGCTCAGACCTATCGATGTGTTTTTCCAGGAAAAAGAAGAGCCGGTGAAAGGTTGTCTGGAATACCTGAGAAAAATGATACCGGCTTTAGATAACAGCATAACAGAAGAGTGGAAATATGGTATGCCGTTTTATTATTTTGATGGCAGGATGATGTGTTATTTATGGATACATAAAAAGCTGCTGCAGCCCTATATCGGTTTTGTAGAGGGAAACCGGATGAGTCACCCTGACCTGCTGCTGGAAAAAAGGGCAAGGATGAAGATCTTGCTGATTGATCCTGCCAAAGACATTCCTGTAAAGAAGCTCAATACTATTTTTAAAGAAATGCTTTCATTTTACAGGTAATTGCCGGAGGTTGTCTGCAAAAAGGTAACATAAGCCGTGCTCTGCTGTTAACATACATAATTCGTCATCTGTAAAATATTCGTTATGGCGGCTTCCAGTTATGTTATCTCTTACCATGCCATCAGGAAGTTGATAGGTATCCTGGGCCTGACATTGCCTTTTTTGTGCCTGGGTGTTAACTCCATTGTAAACGGGCTCGACCTGTTGAATGACTCAAGGTTTATCGACGATGAAAAAAGTCGTCCTTACCTGGCAGGCGCAAATTTAAAATCCTCCATCAGCCATTATTATTATACCGCGGCCGGTCCCATTTTTACCGGCATATTGATAACGGTTGCCATTTTCCTGTTTTGTTATAAAGGGTATCCGCTGCAGAGGAGAAAGGACTACTGGTATTGGCTGACGGATAACCGGTTGGCTACCTTTGCCGCAGGCTGTGCTTTGGGCATTGTGGCGCTACCAACGGGATCGGGCGAACCAATCACGGATAATATCCATATCTATGTTGCCTCTGAAGGAGCCGGAAGCATGCACCTGATTTTTGCAGCGCTGTTTTTCCTGGCAATGTCTGTTTTTTGCATCATCAATTTCAGAAGGCATCCTGATGAACCCAGGAAGTTGAAGACCGACCGCGAGGGAAAACTATACCTCGTTTGCGGATGCGGTATGATCGCGAGCCTTTTAATACTGGCTGTCTACAGCTTTACTCCGCTGAGCAAAACAGCATGGTTACCTTATTGGTTCGTATACCTGATGGAAACTATCATGCTCATATTCTTTGGTGTTGCATGGCTGGTAAAAGGCAGAACCATTCCCGCCCTTAATAAGGACGAAGAATAGGGTGAATTAAAGCTGTTAGATAGCGCGCAGCTTAGGACCGGAAATATATTATCCGGGGAACGTGTTTTCTCTGCATACAATCTGCCTGTATCTGCGGGAAAATCTCCCGTAAGGATGTTCAACTGACCTTGTCAGGCTTCCTAATTCCTGATCGGTTTTCCACCCTTCAGCACACTCTGGATGCGTTCCAGTGTTTTTCTTTCACCGCAGAGGCTCAGGAAGGCTTCCCGCTCCAGGTCCAGCAGGTATTGCTCACTTACATAAGCAGGTTCGCTCAGATCGCCGCCGCACATTACATAGGCCAACTTTTTAGCCACTACCACATCGTGATCGGTAGCATAGTGGGCGCGCCACATACCATTGATACCGGCATAAAGTGCGCCCAGGCCCAGCCTGCCTAATACTTTAATATCTGTACGGGGTACCGGTGTCACGTACCCGTTATCATAAATGTCGATTACGCTTCTTTTGGCGGCAGCTATACGTCTGTCCTGGTTCACGATCACTTCGTCCAGCCCTTTTCGCAGGATACCAAGATCAAATGCTTCGTAGGCACTTGTAGAAACCGATGCGGTAGCAATGGTCCTGAAGCGCTTATTGAGCGTATTATTATCTGGCTCATCGGCATGTAATTCATCTGCAGCACGTAATGCAAATTCTTTGGTGCCGCCACCGCCGGGAATCAATCCTACGCCCAGCTCTACCAGCCCGATATAGGACTCCGCGGCGGGAACCACTTTGTCGCTATGCAGGCTCAGTTCGCAGGCGCCTCCGAGGGTGAGTGCATGCGGCGCTACCACTACCGGCACACTGGAAAAGCGTGCCCTCGTCATAGCATTCTGGAACTGGCGGATCGCCATATCCAGCTCATCATATTCCTGCTCGATGGCAAACATGAATATCATACCCACATTGGCACCGGCCGAAAAGTTCTGGGCATCGTTGGCAATCACCACACCTTTATACTTTTCCTCCGCCAGCCCAATTGCTTTGTGAATGCCTTCCAGTACTTCACCACCGATGGTCCCCATTTTGGTATGCCATTCCAGTCCCAATACATCATCACCCAGGTGATACACATTGGCGGCGCTGTTTTTCCATACCGTTTGGCCGGCAAAGTTTTTCATGATGATAAAGGCATCTGCTGTTTTTTCATCCACTACCGATACATATTGTTTTGTGGTGGGTGAATAGCAAAGCCTTTTGCCATTTTCAATTATGTAGAAGGAAGTATTGCCTGCAGCCAGCATTTCTTCCACCCATGGGGCTACCGTATAGCCTGCATCTTTTAAAGCCTTCGTCGCTTTTTCTACACCCAGCACATCCCAGGTTTCAAAAGCGCCTATTTCCCAGCCAAACCCGGCCTTCATGGCATCGTCTATGCGGTAGGCTTCATCTGATATTTCGGGAATACGATGCGATACATAAGAAAATAATGCGTAGTGGAACTGGCGGTAAAACTCGCCGGCTTTATCCTGTCCTGCCAGCAACATTTTAATACGTTGCTTCAGATCGTCAATTGGTTTAGCTGCTTCCAGGGTAGTGAATTTTGGCTTTTTTCTGGGTTCATATTCCATGGTGGAAATATTCAGTACCAGTATTTCCGACTTACCTTCTGCAGATTTAACTTTTTTGAAGAATCCCTGTCCGGTCTTGTCGCCCAGCCATTTGTTTTCCACCAGCTTTTCTACCCATGCAGGAAGTATAAAAGTTTCCCTGGCTTCATCATCCGGGCAGTTTTCATATACGCCTTTCGCTACTTTCACCAGGGTATCTATACCCACCACGTCTGCTGTACGGAAGGTAGCGGATTTAGGTCTGCCCAGCACAGGGCCTGTTAATGCTTCTACTTCATCAATGGTCAGTTCCAGCTTTTCCACCAGCTTGAAAATAGCGGCTATGCTGTATACGCCCACACGGTTAGCAATAAACGCCGGCGTATCCTTACAAAGCACAGTTGTTTTGCCCAGGAAAAGGTCTCCGTAATGCAAAAGGAAGTCAACAACGGATTTATCGGTATAGGGTGTCGGAATGATCTCAAGCAGTTTCAGGTAACGCGGCGGGTTGAAAAAATGTGTGCCGCAAAAATGCTTTTTAAAATCTTCGCTCCTGCCTTCTGCCATAAGGTGGATCGGAATTCCGGAAGTGTTGGATGTGATTAATGTGCCGGACTTGCGATATTTATCCACCTCTGCAAGAATAGATTGTTTGATGTCCAGTCTTTCCACCACCACTTCTATGATCCAGTCGCATCCGGCAATATCTTTCATATTGTCCGTAAAGTTCCCCGTCTTTATTTTTTTAACAACGTCCTGCGTATATACCGGCGATGGATTGGATTTCACTGCTGCAGTCAATGCTTCGTTCACAATCCTGTTTCTCACTGCCGGGTGTTCCAGGGTAAGCCCTTTTGCTTTTTCTGCGTCGGTTAGTTCAGTGGGTGCTATATCCAGCAACAATACGTGGGAGCCGGTACCGGCAAAATGACAGGCAATGCGGGAACCCATTACTCCCGAACCCAGAACAGCAACGTTTTTGATAGTCCGTTTCATATAATATTTTGATTGACCATAAAATGGAAGCTTGCGATAACGGCAATGATTCAATTCTGCAAGCAAAAATTAGTTAGCTAAACAACTAATCTGTATCGAAGGTAAGATAAAATAGGTTGAGAAACGAGGGGTGGCGGGATTAAAAACTAATGTTAATTTCGGGCATGTCGCGAGCAAATGCCCTATCGATATTTACAGCCGGTGTTGCTGCCGTAACCCCGGGGCGGTTCATGCCGCGTTTCCTGCAATTCAATGACGATCAGCTGCGCATCGGCGACCAAACATTATTTGTTGATGCAGGTCAAAGAATAGTGGTGATCGCTGCCGGCAAGGCTGCGGCTGCCATGGCTTTGGAAACAGAAAAGATATTGGGAGAACGTATTACAAAGGGCCTGGTTGTTACCAAATACGATCATGGTCTGCCGCTAAGGTATTTCACTACTATTGAAGCAGCCCACCCTGTGCCGGATGAAAACAGTGTGACGGCAGGAAAGGAAGTGGTATCGCTGCTGCAGGACACAGACCCCAACGATGTGGTGTTGCTATTGATCAGCGGAGGCGCGTCTTCTTTGCTTGCTGACCATCCTCCCGGCGTTTCGCTGGAGGATTTGCAACAGGTATTTACTCTTTTACTTCACTGCGGTGCAGCTATCGATGAAATGAATACGGTACGGAAACATTTGTCTCGTATAAAGGGAGGACAGTTAGTCCGATATACGGAAGCCCCCGTCTTTTCCCTGGTATTAAGTGATGTTCCGGGAGATGATCTGTCGGTGATAGCCAGTGGACTAACGGTAGCCGATGACAGCAGTTTCGAAGATACATCTGCCGTTCTGGAAAAATATGGATTGACAGAAAAGCTTCCTGAGAAAGCCCGCGAATGGATAGAAAGGGGATTAAGGTTTGAGATACCTGACACGCCTGTAACAGGGGACCCGGTTTTTGATAAAGTAAAAAATGTATTGGTAGCTACCAATGATATAGCGCTGGAAGCCGCGGCGGCCAAGGCTAGGGAAATAGGTTACCGGGCAAAGATACTATCCCCCCCGCTTGCAGGCGACGCGGAAACGCAGGCGGGACGTTTTGTATCAGAGCTGAAAGACAGTCCCGCAGGTACCTGCCTGTTGTGGGGTGGTGAACCGACTGTAGTGGTGAAAGGAAGTGGAAAAGGCGGACGCAACCAACAGTTTGCCTTGGCAGCGTTGGCGGTGATGCAGGATAAAGGTTTTGAAAATACCACCGTATTATCAGGAGGAACAGACGGAACAGATGGCCCCACTGATGCCGCAGGAGCTATCTCAGATGTTGATGTGGCCTATCAATCGTTGCAAAACAATCTGAATATTCAAACCTACCTGGACAACAACGATGCGTATACTTTTTTCGGGCAAACCGGCGGACTGGTCATTACCGGACCCACCCAGACCAATGTGATGGATATTGTTATAGGACTGAAAGATTGAATGATGCAAACAGACTTCAACAGGCATAATTTTCCGGAGATGGTTTCTGTTCCGCACCATGCTTTGACATGGGTAATACGTGCAGTGTTGGTTTTGATTGGAACTGTTTTAGTGATTTGCCTGTATGGATTGCCTGTTGCAATAGCATATGACCCTTATTACGGGAAACTGCCGCAAACGAAGCCGATTGTTTTTTTAATCGTATATCCGATACTGATAGTGCTCACCTGGTTACTGGCCAGGTATATCCGGTCGGTTCGACCGAAAGCGGTGGTAGCCATAAAAGTGGATGCGGAGGGTATTCATTACCGTCATAAAGATAGCAGCTCCAGTTCCATAAGATATAAAGACCTGCAGCGGAATGATAACCGTTTTTTGGGTGATGTGTATAGTGTTACGCCCTACCGTATACCGACTATGCAGAAGGGACCGCCTGTGCTGAAGGTGGTGAAAGATGGTAAACATATTATTGTCAACGTACAGACAGATGCAGGGTATAGTTATTTCTCGGGGAATCACCGTGAATTACGTGCACATTTTATTCGTGGAATAAAAACGTTCCGTCCCGACCTGAGAATTAACGATACTGTCTTTGTCAACTTCTACATTAATAGAAAGACACTTGTGTTTGACGGGAAAAGTTATATCGCAACTGTTGCGGGGGGGATTGTCATATCGATTTTGATCATTGTGTGTGTACTGTGGTATACCGGTGCGATATCTTTTTGAGTAGAGTGTTGATTGGTTGTTAAGCGCATACCAGGCCGTATCCGTAGCTGCTATTCTGCAATTCACGCCCTCTTTTTAACGAGAGTACCTATTTAAAATGGACGTACATATGGGATGTAATCACCCGGAGCACGGGATAATTATTATAAGGATTCCAGGCTCACCTGTAACTATGGCCCTAAATTAGGACCCCGGGGTCTATTTTTTGCCGCACCACCCGTGAATATCTTTACATACTGTAAAAATATCCTATTATGAAAAATTTCTTACTGGCTGCCTTGCCGGCTACTACATTTACTGCCGTGTATAAATATACTTTCAGCTTTAGTTAATTGAATTCCTCTTGCATAAAGTTTTATGCGTAAAAGTCTACCTACAACTAAAATCTAATTCCCATGACAATTTCCTTATTCCTGCAACACACCTATGTGTGTATTGATGATTTGCGCCGGAATTATTTTAAGCAATTATTTTTGAAGGGCAAATTGCTCCTCTTCTTTTCTGCGTTTTTACTCAATGCTTCCGGACAAACCCTGACAATTTCAACCTCCGGTCAAACCGGTACTTCCGGCACTAATTGGACTACATCAGGGAGTAATCCTGTAACCATTAACGTTACCAATACTGCCAATATCAATACAAGTGTCATTACGGGTTATTTAAATACAGGCACTAGTGTAATCGTGAACAACACCAGCGTTGGTACTACTATTAATTCCAGCATTAGCAAAACAGCAGGTGCAGCTGCATCCTTGACATTTAGAGATATTGGACCTGTTTGGATCAATCAGAATGTAAGCATCAGTTCGACTACCGGCGCACTGAATATTATTCTGTGGGCTGACGCCGATAACAGCCAGGGAGGCGTAGTAAGTGATTATATAGCTACGGGTGCCGGTGTTAGTTTGATATCAAATGGAGGCAAAATAATAATGGCCGGTGGACCAGACAACGGCGCCAATGGCGGGATCAGCGGCGACGGTATCCCGGATGGTTTTGCGTGGAACGGATCCAATGGAACTGCTTATAATGCCAATACGTTGGGCGGACTTACCTTAGGCCCCCGTGCCGGTACAGGCGCCTTGGTGTCGTTGCAAAGTAATGGAGGTGATATCATTCTTCGGGGCTCCACCAGCAACAATAATGCTTACCCGGGTATTACCTCGCAGGGAAAATTGCGGATTGAATCCGGGGCCGGCAAAATTACCATGTACGGAAAATCAACAACCGGGCATGGAATTGAACTAACTTACGGCGCCGCTCCCTCCGTTGCCATAAGCTCTTCATCTGCAGGTATGCCTGCTATAGATATATTGGGAACCACTACCGCTACTGCTAATACGTATACAGG
>CAKSVK010000153.1 GCA_934502905.1 uncultured Chitinophagaceae bacterium | reverse complement strand
CGCAACTACCGTCGCATATCCAGAAAAGCTGGTTTGGGTTTGATCATTATTTTTCCGACATTGCTTTTCCGCTGGTGCTGCAGCATGTATATAAGGGCGGCGTGAAGAACCTGCTGGAAATAGGTGGTAATACCGGCAAGTGGGCCATAGCATCATTAAAATATGCGGCGGACATTCATGTTACCATCATGGATCTGCCGGGGCAGTTGAATGTAGCTAAAAAGAAGATTGAAGAAGCCGGTATAGCAGACAGGGTATCTTTTATACCGGTAAATGTGCTGGATGAATCGCAGCCGTTTCCCACCGGCTTTGATGCCGTGTGGATGAGCCAGTTCCTGGATTGTTTTTCCGAGGAAGAGATCGTGTCTATTATGAAAAGATGTGGCGCCGCTATCGGCGATGACGGATATATCATGATACTGGAAGCCTTCTGGGACAGGCAGCGGTTTGAGACCGCGGCATTTTGCCTGCAGCAGACCTCTATCTATTTTACAGCGATAGCAAATGGCAACAGCCAGATGTACGATTCAAAGGTATTTATCAAATGTATTGAAGATGCCGGCTTTGAAGTCGTGGAATCGGTGGATGGGATCGGGTTGAGCCATACCTTGCTGAAGTGTAAGAAGAAGAAAAATTAATCAGTTCATTGTTAAACAACGGATATGCAAACGGAAAAAACAGATGTGTTGGTCATAGGGGCGGGTCCTTCAGGAACAGTAGCGGCTTCTATCGTACACCAGGCAGGTTATAATGTGCGGATCGTCGAAAAAATGAAATTTCCACGCTTTGTGATAGGTGAAAGCCTTTTGCCGCGATGTATGGAAGCGTTGGAAGAAGCGAAGTTCCTGGATGCGGTGAAAGCAAGAGGATACCAGGAGAAGACCGGGGCGAAGTTTGTGAAAAACGGGAAGGTCTGCGACTATAAGTTTGCAGACCAGTTTACCGATGGCTGGAAATGGGCCTTCCAGGTGCCCAGAGCTGATTTCGACACCACGCTGGCAAATACCGTGGAGAAAATGGGCGTGCCTATCGATTATGAAACGACGGTAACAGATATTAAATTTGATGAGGACGGGCGTTCGGTGACAACAGTGGAAAGCGCTGACGGCAGCAAGCGTTATATAGAGGCCCGCTTTATTATAGACGGCAGCGGGTACGGACGGGTGATCCCCCGTTTGTTCAATATGGAAAAGCCTTCCAACCTTCCTGCCCGGAAAGCATTGTTCGCACATACCGTAGACAAAAAACGGCTGATGTCGGATGAGCCTAACCGCATTACCATTGTCGTGCATGAAAAAGGAGTGTGGATATGGATCATTCCCTTCTCCAACGGCATTACTTCGGTAGGGTTTGTAGGCGATCCTTCTTTCTTTGAAAGATTCAGCGGTACGCCGGAAGAGCAATACCGTGCCATGCTGGCTTCAGAGAAGGATATAGCGGAAAGATTTGAAAATGTGGAGCTGGTATTTGATCCCAGGATATTACAATCCTGGTCTGCTACCACGGACCGCTTTTTCGGGAACGGGTTTGTGCTGACGGGCAACGTGACTGAGTTCCTGGATCCTGTATTTTCTTCAGGCGTGACACTGGCCACGGTGTCCAGCCAGATCGCGGGTAAGCTCGTCATAAAGAAGTTAAAAGGAGAAAGCGTGGACTGGAATGCCGAGTATATGGATATCATGATGCAGGGCGTCAATACCTTCCGTTCCTATGTCATGGCCTGGTATGAAGGTACACTCGACACTATATTTTTTGCAGATAACCAGGATCCCGTGATCAAGCGGCAGATATGTTCCGTGCTGGCGGGTTATGTGTGGGATAAAACCAACCCCTATGTGAGGGATCACGAGACGGCATTGAAAAAGCTCGCACGGATCATCACCTTAAGGGACAGCCTGTGATAAGATGAAAGCAGAATCCAGCCAGCGAAGGAAAGGATTAATTTGAAACTCTCACTTCCTGGCAGGTGTTTGGCTTGCCGGTCACTTGTGCCTTTATAATTTCACCCCTGACTGTATCAGGAATATGACAAAAGCCCTAACGCAATCCGGCAGAATGAACCGGTAGCAAGTCATCTCCGGAAAGGCCTTTGCCAGCGTTTGTTTCGACAGATGGTAGACCGCCCGGTTGCCACCACACACAGGATAAGCTAATGTAATTCATCAGTTAACAATTAATTTTCCTTGCCGCCTGGTTATAAGAACAGTCCCCTCTTCTCCTTATGATCAAAGGAATGTAATGAAAAGACTCTTCGTTATCATCTGTTGGCTGATCACTTCTCCTGCTTATTCCCAGGACTTCTCGTTTGTTTTCATGACAGATATTCATGTAAAGCCGGAAAAAGGCGCTGCCATTGGTTTCAAGAAGGCCATTGACACTGCTAACAAGCTACCGGCAGATTTTGTAATTACGGGTGGCGACCTGGTGTTTGACGTACTGAGGGGAAACAAGCCGAGAGCAGATTCTTTATTCCGGTTATATAAGTCTTCCATACAGCATTTTCGGGTGCCTGTGTATAACTGTATCGGGAACCATGAGCTGTTCGGTATCTACACAGAAGAAAGCGGGGTGGATTCAACGGACAGGGATTATAAATACGGCATGTATGAACGATACCTCGGCCCCACTTACTATTCTTTTGATCATAAAGGATGGCATTTTATCGTACTAAATTCAATTGAAGAAAATCACGGGAAATATATAGGGCTTGTAGGACCCCGGCAGTTGGAATGGCTGAAGAAAGACCTGTCAACTGTTGCCGGCAATACACCCATAGCAGTCGTTACGCATATACCGCTGGTGTCTTCTTTCCAGCAAATTTTCCCCTCCCCCGACAATGCAACGGCTGCAGGCGGGCAATGGATATCCAACCGGGATGAAGTTCTGTCGTTATTTAATAATAAAAACCTGCGGCTCGTATTGCAGGGGCACCTGCACTGGCTGGAGGATATCAATGTGAGGAATAAAACCCGGTTTATTACAGGCGGCGCTATTGCCGGCAGGCCTTCCTGGCGCGGTACCGAGCACAATGAAGAAGGCTTCCTGCATATAAAAATTAAAGGCGGGGAAATTTCCTGGGACTATATTGACTACGGCTGGGAACCGAGGGAGTAAAAGAAAATGTTTCCAACCTTCCGAAGGTTGGAAACCTGCTGTTCGACATCTCCGGCTTCGTAACTATGTTTTTCAACATTTTCATGAACACGGGAAGCCCGGGAATGATCGCTGTCTAATTTCTTTTCGACACAGAGCTGGCACCGCTGCTTTTGATATTTTTTTGAGCGGGGGAGCCTTTGTAATAAATGTCACTGGCGCCGCTGGCGGAAGCGGTAATTTCCTTATTCACTGTTATTTGTATGTCGCTGGCGCCGCTGGCATTGGCTTCGCAATAATCTACTTCCAGATCATATCCTTTTACATCACTGGCGCCGCTGACATCGATGGTTGTTTTGTCAGCTCTTCCGCTGATATAAGAATCGGAGCTGCCGCTTTGGTCCAGCTTCAGATCACCCACATTTACTGCGCCCTTAAAATCGCTGCTGCCGGATAATACCAGCTTCAGGACAGGTACTTCTATCACGCCGTTGGCGTATACGTCAGATGCACCTGAAGCTTTTATAGAATTGATATTTTTAAAAGAGATATAGGCTTTCAACTTTTTACTGCCGGATGAGAACTGCATTCCTTTGTCATTGTAATAGATCTTCAATACACCATCCACCACCTCCGTTACTATCCTGTCCCGGTATTTGGTCTCGGAAGCGCTGACTGCCAGCACCTCTTCATTGCTTTGGGATAGGTAGATGTCGATGGCGCCGGAGACGGTAATGGCGGTAAAGGAGCCGGATAGCGGCCGTTGTGCAGCATTATTGTCTTTTACCACTACTGTTTCCTCCTGGGCTTTCAGGGTATTTGCCATCAGCAAAATGGACAAAAAGAAGAATATCTTTTTCATTTACAGGTAATTAGTTTTTACTCGGTTACTAACCCTTGTAATACGGTATAGAAATATAAAAGTTACAGTATTTTGAAAATATTTTAAAACTCCCTTAATTTTGCATTACAATAACCGCGGTTAATTGTTTTTTAACCTCAGTGATTCCCGGGGTGTTCTCCGATTAATATCGGGGGGCTGAGATCAAACCCGTAGAACCTGATCAGGGTAATGCCTGCGCAGGGAAGGATGAGTCCTCACATCTCACCTTTCCTGTTTTTGTAAATCCGGTCTTCAAGCAAGTGAGTGTACCGCGTGTGTACACGTTTGAGCCGACAACAAAAACAGTATGAAGCAATTGTATGCTATTGTATTAGCATGTCTGTTACACCTGGGCGCCTTGGCCCAGTCAACCATCCGTGGAAAAGTATCGGAGAAGGAAACCGGTTTGCCGGTAGCCAATGCCACCGTCAGTATTTCCAGAAGTCATTATGCCGTGACAGATGAAAACGGCTATTTTCAATTGCCTGCTTCCAGGGGTAATGAACCCGTATTGGAAATATCTGCAGTCGGGTACAAAACCCTGTCCATGCAGGCAACAGGCAAAGATGTTGAAATTTTTCTCGAAAGGATCCATTTGTTGCTCCAGCCTATTGAGATCAAAACCGTGCGGGCTTCGGAACGAAGCCCGTTTACCAAAAGTAATATCAGCCGCCGGGAGATAGAAAAGATCAATACAGGGCAGGATCTGCCAATGTTGCTGAACAGCCTGCCGTCGGTGGTTGCCAATTCTGATGCTGGTAATGGGGTCGGCTATACGGCTATGCGTATCCGCGGAACGGATGCTACACGGATCAACGTGACCCTGAATGGCATTCCTTACAATGATGCGGAATCGCAGGGAAGCTTTTTTGTGAATATGCCCGATTTTGTTTCCTCCGTCAGCAGCATCCAGGTGCAGCGCGGCGTAGGAACGAGCAGCAACGGAGCAGGTGCTTTCGGCGCTACTATCAATATGAGCACCAACGAATTTATTGAAAAACCATACGGAGAGCTAAATAACAGTTACGGCTCTTTTAATACCTGGAAGAATACCGTAAAAGCCGGTACCGGCCTTATAGACGGTAAGTTTACGGTAGATGCCCGTTTATCTTCTGTTACCAGCGACGGCTATATCGACAGGGCGACCAGCAACCTGAAGTCATTCTATTTGTCCGGCGCTTATTTTACAGGCAATGCTTCTTTTCGCGTAAATGTATTTTCGGGCAAAGAAAGAACCTACCATGCCTGGAACGGTATCCCGGAAAGCCTGCTGCAGACAGACCGTACCTATAATTCTGCCGGTACGGAAAAGCCGGGCACACCTTATGAAAATGAAACCGATAATTACCAGCAGGACCACTACCAGTTTTTTTACAACCAGGGCATCAACAACAGGTTGAGTATTAATACCGCCCTCTTCCTGACAAGAGGAAAGGGTTACTATGAGCAGTACAAGGCAGGGCGTAAATTTTCCTCATTCGGGTTGCCGGATGTTACGATTGGTGACTCGGTAATATCGAAAACGGATGTAGTACGGCAGTTGCACCTGGATAACTATTACTACGGTGGAATTTTTTCGCTGCAATATAAAAACGGTGGTACGCAATGGATCACCGGCGGTGGCTGGAATAAATATGATGGTAAACATTTTGGCAGGCTCACCTGGGCACAGGTAGGCATTCCTGTTGATTACGAATGGTATAACCTGGATGCGTTTAAAACTGATCTGAATTTGTATACCAAGCTGCAGCAGAGAATTGCAGCTTACTGGGAGGTGTTCGGAGATATTCAGTATCGTCATGTGAATTACGATATGAACGGCTTCAGGGACAATCCGGATATGACGGTAGACCAGCAGTACCATTTCGTGAATCCAAAGGCTGGCATCAGTTACAGCCGCCAGGGCTGGAATGGATATTTCTCCTACGCGCTGGCAAGCAAGGAGCCGAATCGTGATGATTTTGAAGCCGGTACTGCCACCCGGCCCAAACCCGAAACACTACATGATTTTGAACTGGGACTGGAGCAGAGAAATACGGTATTTGCCTGGGGCGCTACACTGTTTTATATGAAATATACCAACCAACTGGTATTGACCGGAAAAATTAATGATGTGGGTGCTTATACCCGGACCAATATCCCCGACAGTTACCGTATGGGGGTAGAGCTGCAGGGAAGATGGCAGCCGGTTTCCTGGTTGAACATAAACGGCAATCTGGCTGTAAGTCGTAATAAAATTCAAAACTATACCGCATGGTATGATGACTATGATGAAGGAGGACAAAAAACAGAGACCTTTAAGGAAACGGATATTTCATTTTCCCCGTCGGTGGTCGGTGGCGCAGATGTGAATTTTCTGCCGGTCAAAAACTGGGAGATCAGCTTCTCCGGAAAGTATGTCAGCAGGCAATACCTGGATAATACCGGAAACAAAAGCAGGTCGCTGAATCCTTTTTATGTACAGAACTTCAGGACCATTTATACCCTGAATAATGTGGTATTCAAAGAAACGAATCTGGTGTTACAGGTGAATAACCTGTTTAACAAACGGTATGAGCCCAATGGATCCACTTTTAGTTATATTTCAGGAGGTGCAGTGATTGCAGAAAATTACTACTTCCCGATGGCGGGAACCAACTTTACTTTTGGAATTAATATAAAGCTTTGATAAACCCAGGTCACAAATAAACAGACATTCGCCGGAAAAACGAGGGGAGGTTGTCCATTGACAGCTTCCCTTTCGTGCTTAATGAAGAGGGTAGCTTTCTGCAAGGGATAATAAACCGGCGAAGCTATAAGACGTTTTCTATCTACAGGTTACCGCCGGCAATAGCCTTTATTTCCTCCAGCTCACGCTGCACCGAATCCAGTGCTTCCGGGTGATATTGTTCTATGAGCTCCGCTGCATTCAACTGATACTTCAGGCTGGCGGTATCTCCATTCTCTTTATACAGGATGGCGAGGTATTTTAAGGCTTTCATTGCAATGATGTATGAATGCTCCCTGGTAGCATATTCCTTTACGTCCCTGAACCAGCCGAGGGCTTCTGCTTTCTTTCCGTCATTATATAATGCCAGCGCGTTCTCATACATAGGTGGAAGATTGATATGGTGCTGGTTTATGGTGGTTTCCTCTATACTGAAAAACATATCCGGTGTTTCCCCCTGCCTGTTTTTCAGTTGCAACAGATCATTTCGGGTAATTCCATGAGGCTCTTTTGACAGCAGGATCTTTTTCCCCGGCATTACGACCTTAGGATAATAACCGGATGCAATGCCGGCGGCAAACGCATTCTTGTCTTCCTCTATTGCTATCCTGCCATCGTTGTGAATGACCAGCACAATTTCCTTCTCCTCGTATAAGCCGTAAAACCGGTGCTCTATTTCGTCGCTTTTTCCCGAAACGATGCCGATGATCTCAGGAAACCCGGATGGTTGCATCCCACCGAATAATGATTTCAGCTCCGGCCATTTATTTTCAAACAGGCCAAAATAGGCAATACAGTTTTTATCATTGTTCTCTTTACAGGGCACGTATAATAATGTGCCCCGGTGGTGGTTGTTATAATACTCCAATGGAATATTGGAATAGGGACTGCTCTCTTTTTCCAGGTAAAGCAGCTTCCTTTCCCGGAACAGGTCCTCACTGTAAGGAGGACCCCAATCACTTGTGTGGGCATTAATGTAAACCGGCCTGTGCCTGCCCAACTTAATACGCCATTCAAAATGATTGGTGGAAAATCCCTTATGCTCCTTTTGTTGCACGCTGTACGTCTCTCCTGCAAACTCGCCGGTATGAATGACTTTCCAGGAGTTGCAGGATGTAAAAAGACTCGCCATGCAAAACATTAAAAATCGAAATAACTTCATCTGATGTTTGGTATACGGCTTGTTGCTTATTTTATTGTACAGGCATCCAGAAATCTTTATATCCCCCTTTATGGCACCCTTCCGCCATGCTGTTTTTCCTTTCAGCATACGATGAAACGTTACAGCTCCTCTGGGTCAAAACAGCCTATACCGGCTTGCATACATCTAAAGTAATTATTTACTGATAATTGCGAATACTACTATTTCAGTATCCGTTTTAGCCCCGTATAGAAATTAAGTTCCTGATCGCGTAAATGCGTTTCCTTATTGCGTAAGGTTCTCTTACGCCGGGTAATATAATTTTGCCTCTTTTACTATCAGCATGTATACCTTAATTATCGCCTCCTGTTTTGCCGGTTTTTTTGCATTATACAACACTTCAAAAAAGGCCAAACTATCCG
>CAKSVK010000152.1 GCA_934502905.1 uncultured Chitinophagaceae bacterium | reverse complement strand
GAATTTAAGCGGTACATTGCTTCCTGCAGGCGATACTCTTACGTAGCCGGACATCTCCTGGTGCAGGGCGGAGCAGAAGTCGGTACAATAGAACGGGAAGATGCCGATACGATCGGGTACCCATTTGATCGTGGTGGTTTCACCGGGCATGATGAGCAGCTCGCCGTTATCGGCGCCTTTTACTGCAAAGCCGTGTGGCACATCCCAGTCCTGCTCCAGGTTGGTTACATGGAAATATACTTCATCACCCAGTTTGATGCCCTCTATGTTGTCGGGGGTAAGGTGCGACCGGATGGTAGTTATGTAGACATGTACTTTATTACCTTCCCGTACAACCTTGGCTTCTGCCTCCCCATTTGTTTTGTAAGGGTGCTTGTTTTCGTTGATGTCAAAAATCTTTAACTGTTTGTCCTTTATCAGGTCGGCCGGAATAGCCTGTGCATAGTGCGGTTCGCCGATGGTAGGATAATCCAGTATCAGCTCCATTTTATCCCCGCTGATGTCGTACAGCTGCGCGCTTTGGGACAATTCAGGTCCTGTAGGCAGGTAACGGTCTTTGGTGATCTTGTTGTAAGCAACCAGGTATTTGCCGAAAGGATTTTTGGTGTTGCCGCCCGGCACCATCAGGTGTCCTACAGAATAATAAGTGGGTTGCCTGTCCAGCACTTTCAGGTCTTTGATATTCCATTTTACCACCTCAGAAGATACAAAGAAAGAAGTATAAGCATTTCCGTTAGCATCAAATTCTGTATGCAACGGCCCCAGCCCGGGTTTTTCCACTTCTCCGTACAATGCTGCTTCGTATTTTATCACCGGGATGCCGGCATATTTTTCTTCTTCAAAATTATTATCGGCAATTGCCTTCTGGATCTTGTCATAGCTGAACACAGGTAACAATGCAGCCAGCTTTCCGCTTCCTACAATGTATTCCCCGGTAGGGTCCACATCACAGCCATGCGGTGATTTGGGACAGGGGATGAAATACACGATATCAGGAAATTCGCTTACATCCAGCACGGTCACTTCTTTCTTTATTTCTGAAGTAGCAGTATGGGTATGCTCATCAAATTTATTGTGGGCATATTTTACGCTCTGCTTTTTACCCTTGCCGGCTTTTATATATTCTTCGGCTTTCTTCCAGTTTACAGCCATGATAAAGTCCTTGTCTTTTTTCGATGCATTCACTTCCAGCAGGGTATTTGCCAGCTCGGTGTTATAGCAGCTGAAAAAGAACCAGCCATGTGACTTGCCTTTTCCGGCCCGCGCCAGGTCGAAGTTTACACCGGGTGTTTTTAACTGAAAGGCAATATCCATTTCGCCGCTTTCCTTGTTAATGCTTACAAAGCTGATATGTCCTTTAAAGTTCTCCTTATAAGATTCAATAGGCACATCACTGTTGGCATCTTCGGGTACGCTGAAACGTGTGCCGGCAACAATATATTCAGAGTTTTCGGTACCAAAAGGTGAGCTGTGGTTACCTCCGCTGTTGGGCAGCTCTATGATTTCTGCTGTACGGAAAGTCCTGAGGTCCACACGGGCAAGCCTGGGCGTATTGTTCCCGTTCACAAATACCCATTTTCCATCTGCTACGCCATTGTTCATAGACATTTCTACGTGGTGCAGGTCATCCCAGGGCACAAAGCCATGAGAAGTGTTCAGCATGGGTTTGGTTTCTTCGCTGAAGCCCCATCCTTTTTCAGGATCAACAGAGAACACGGGAATCACCCGCAGCAGACGGCCGCTGGGCAGCCCGTAAACGCTTAACTGGCCGCTGAATCCCCCGGAAACAAAATTGTAAAACTGGTCATATTGCCCGGGAGCAACATACACTTTTGAGGCAGCATTGCCACTGACGGCAGTCCCGGTACCTTTTGGCTTACAGGACATTACTGATATTACCGCAATCAGTAAGGTGCCAAGAACTAGATTGGTTTTATGCATATAGGTAAATATTTTAGCTGGGTTATTTTACGCCGTCGTTTTGACGCATAAACTCCACAATACTTCTTGCTTCTTCGTCTTTCAGGTTTTGGTTGGGCATACGTACCAGGCAAAGTTCCAGTTGCGCCTGTACTTCCGGATCCTTGTCAATCATGGGATCTGGGTTGGTAATAAAGTTCATCAGCCAGGGCAGGGTCCTTCTTTCGGTAACGCCTTTCCATCCCGGGCCCACCAGTCTTTCATCAGACATTTTGTGGCAGGAATTACACTTTGTGGCTGCTATCGATTTTCCCTGTTCTGCCATGGCAGCATCCAAAGGACCGGCGGGAACATTGGAATCATCGTACTTTCCTTCACCCCGGCTTGGATCGTAGCTGGACGGTTCCTGTTTGGTGGCGCTGGTATTGGGGGAAGTGGCTTTACCGGATTCAGCATCGGAGCCGCCGCCACAGGAGGCAGCAATAAGGATGATTGCCATGCATCCAAGGGCTGTAATAAACGAGGTTTTCATCAGTAGATGTTTTGTTGTTTAGATAATTACATCGCTTCGGGATGATGCAGCAAATCTAAATACCGCAGCCAGGAGTATTTTATGACCCCAGTCATAAAACTATAAAAATGCTTTTGCAGGCTATCCTGGTATTACTGATACCGGCATTTCTGATTTTGGAATTCAGATCAGTTGTATCCTTCTTCATAACATTGCTGATCTGAAACGTGCCGATGAAATGATTTAAATCAGATATCGTTTAGCCGGCAATCATTAATTTCTTATCTTATGCAACAAACAAAGGAGAACGATGGCTATTCAACTAAAGTTATTTTTATTGTTATGGACAAGTGCTGTTGCTGTAACGTCGGCGGCACAGTCCTCCACCCGGCCCAACATTATTTTCTTTCTCGTGGATGACCTGGGTTGGAACGATCTTTCTCTGCCTATTTCCGGACAGGTTACTGCCAACAATAAAAAGTATCATACGCCGCATATCGAACAATTGGCCAGGGAAGGAATTATATTCCGCGAGGCCTATACGACCCCGGTATGCACGCCCACCCGCGTGAGCCTGATAACGGGTGTCAATGCGGCGCGGCACAGGGTCA
Source organism: uncultured Chitinophagaceae bacterium (assembly GCA_934502905.1). GTDB lineage: Bacteria > Bacteroidota > Bacteroidia > Chitinophagales > Chitinophagaceae > Agriterribacter. The sequence goes on along the minus strand of CAKSVK010000152.1, from coordinate 5,230 downwards.
CTAACTGGACATCACCACGGAAAGATCACAATACAGACGCGGAAGATGAACAATTCAGCCCTGCTGCCTGGAATATCAATGGTTTCAGTCCTGAGCCGGGTATTCCCCGCAGTTTTTATGGCACACCGTTACCGCAGGTTTTAAAGGACAACGGTTATTTTACCATACATATAGGAAAAGCGCACTGGGGGCCGAGGGGCACACCTGCAGCCAGCCCCCACAACGTTGGGTTCATTGTAAATGTAGCAGGCCACGCTGCCGGCCACCCGCAGAGCTACCTGCCGGAAGAGGAATATGGAAATATGCCCGGTAAGGGCAGCTTTCAATCGGTGCCCGACCTGGAGCCCTATTACCAGACCGATATTTTCCTGACGGATGCGTTGACAAAAGAAGCCCTGAAGGCAATTGATTACCCGGTATCGAAGGATCAGCCTTTTTTTCTCAACCTCGGGCATTATGCGGTGCATACACCTATCATGGGAGATAAAAAATACCTGCAGCCATACCTGGACAGGGGGCTGGACAGCGTAGAAGCCCGGTATGCCTCCCTGGTAGAAGGTGTGGATAAAAGTGTAGGTGATATACTGGCTTACCTGAAACAAAAGAATATACACAAAAACACGGTATTTATTTTTGCAAGCGACAACGGAGGGCTGTCGCTTACGCCTCCCCGTGGTGGAACGGCTCATACACATAATCTCCCCCTGAATGTTGGAAAAGGTTCTGTATATGAAGGCGGAGTCAGGGTACCGTTGATTGTGAAATACGATGGTGTGGCAAAGCAGGGTGCTGTCAGTAAAAATTATGTGTTAGCAGAGGATATTTTTCCTACTTTGCTGGAAATTGCCGGAATCCGTGATGGTAAGGTCATTCAGCAGATAGATGGAAAGAGTTTTGTGCCCGCCCTGCGGGACACCGCCCTGGCGGACCCGGAAAGGGTATTGGTGTGGCATTATCCCAACAAATGGAGAAGCCCGGATGGCCCGGGTATCAACTACCACAGTGCGCTGAGAAGAGGCAAATGGAAGCTGATCTATAACCAAAGGAACGGGAAAGCCTACCTGTACGACCTTCAAAGGGATATAGGAGAAACGAATGACCTGTCTGCTAAAAATCCAGGGCTGACAAAAGAGCTTACCCGGTTGCTCGGACAGAAGCTGGCGGAATATGGTGCGCTGATGCCGGTGGATAAAAAGACGGGCAGACAGTTGGCTTATCCTGAATAAAAAATGAATCATTAAGAGAAAGCTTTAATGCCCATTAACTTTTTAATGGTTAAAAAAGATTATTAAAAACTATCTTCTGTATGAAAAAGAATCACACGTTTACATTCGCAACCATCCTGACTATGCTGGTATTTGCTGCCTGTGAAAGTAAAAAGGGTGGGACAACTGCCGATAAACGACCCAATATCGTGTTCATCTTTTCAGACGATCATGCCTACCAGACCATCAGCGCTTATGGCAGTAAGTTGGCAAATACGCCCAATATCGACCGCATTGCCCAGGAAGGCGCTTTATTTAGAAATACATTTATCACCAACTCCATCTGCGGCCCCAGCCGGGCAATACTGCTCACGGGTAAATACAGCCATATCAACGGCTATACCGTTAATGAGCGGAAGTTCGATGCCACGCAGGATGTTTTCCCCGAGCTGCTGCAGCAAAGCGGATACCAGACAGCCTGGGTAGGAAAGCTGCACCTGGGTGCGGTTCCCAAGGGACTGGATTACTGGAACCTCTTACCCGGCCAGGGACATTATTTTAATCCTGATTTCATCAATACGCAATACGATACCACCCGGCACAAGGGATATGTCACCGATCTCATCACCGATTTCTCTGTGGACTGGCTGAACAAACGGGATACCACAAAACCATTTTTCCTGGTCGTAGGGCAAAAGGCAACCCACCGCGAATGGCAACCGGCACTGGAAGACCTGGGTGCGTATGATTCTGTAACTTTCCCCATACCGGAAACATTTTATGATGATTACAAAGGCCGGGAAGCGGCAGCCAAACAGGATATGACGATCGAAAAAACCATGCGCCTGCGGGAAGACCTGAAAGTAGACGTGGATTGGGGCGGCTTCACTGCCGATTTTGAAGACAGGAAAAAAGAGCTGATAAAACAAAGATTTGGCAACAACACCCCTACACCTGAACAGGAAAAGCAGGTAGAGAACTACCTCCGCAATGGTATGTTTACCCGCATGGACGACGAGCAGAAGAAAGTGGCTGCTGCATATTATGCAGGCATCAGCAAGGAGTTCAAGGATAAAAAGCTTTCAGGGAAGGCGCTGACCGAATGGAAATACCAGCGTTACCTGAAAGATTACCTGGCAACCGCCAATTCACTGGACAGGAATATCGGCAGGATACTGCAATACCTGGATGATCATAATTTGTCAGAGAATACCATCGTAATATATGCTTCCGACCAGGGCTTTTATATGGGCGAACATGGATGGTTCGACAAACGCTTTATATATGAGCAATCGCTCCGTACTGCTTTTGTATTCCGTTACCCGGGCGTGGTAAAGCCGGGAACGGTAGTGGATGATTTTGCCATCGGTCAGGACTGGTCGGCTACCCTGCTGGATGCAGCAGGCATTACAGTGCCGGCGGATATACAGGGCACGTCCTTACTGCCGGTGCTGAAAGGAGAGAAGGTAGATTGGCGTAAGAGCATCTACTACCATTATTATGAGTTTCCGGAGCCGCATCATGTGTATCCTCATTTTGGTATCCGCAACAGCCGGTATAAGCTGGTGAAATTTTATGGTGGTGTGGAAAGCTGGGAATTATACGACCTGAAAACGGACCCCGGCGAGGTAAACAATATCTATGAAGCAAAAAAGGATGACCAGTTGGTTACAGACCTGAAAGCTGATCTGAAGGCGTTGATCAACCAATACCAGGATACTGCTGCATTGCGTATTTCCGGTTTGTAAATTGAACGGATGATTTATTTATATAAATAAAAATGAAAGCAGGACTTTTTTTTATATGGGGCTGTCTTTTGCTGTTATCTGCCTGTAACAGTTCACAGGAAAAGGGCAGGTCGTCCTCTGCGGCTACAGGTTCAGCGGCGGATACAACTGCCATAAGGTCCTGCTGCAAGCCGGCGTCGCGGTCCGGTGCCATTACACGCAGTATCCGTTTGGAGAAGGATACAGTCAGGTGAATTATCCATGTCATTCCGATGCATGCGCTGCCGGGCGGATAAGGAGAATGTTCATTACCGCACGTTATTTCAATAAACCCGATGAAGGAGGGGGGAAGAGAAATCTTTCAAATGTGTGCAGTAGTCATTGACAAAAATGATCGTTTATGATCGTGAGGCTCCTCCCTGCGGTCGGAATGATGGTCGAGGGGTTACGTCATTCCTTGCGAGGGAAAAATCCCGTTGTGTGGGAAAGCAATTCTGTTCATCACAGTCGTTAGACCTCTCTTCCGAATATTCTGAACCACTTTGTTCCATTCGGGGTGACGATGGAGGAAATGGTCGAAATGATGGTGCTAATTCTTCAGCGAAGCCATATCAATTACGAAACGATACTTCACATCACCTTTTAACATACGTTCATAGGCAGTATTGATGTCCTGTATCCTGATAAGTTCGATGGTTGAAGTAATATTATGGCTGCCGCAGAAGTCTAACATTTCCTGTGTTTCCGCAATACCGCCGATCATAGAGCCTGAAAAACTTTTTCGGGAGGGGATCAGGCTGAACGGCTCCACAGGCAGCGGTTCCGCCGGCGCTCCTACCAGTGTCAGTTGACCGTCTCTTTTCAATAATTTCAGGTAGGCATTGATGTTATGTTGTGCAGATACGCAATCTAAAATAAAATGTAAGGTGCCTGCATTGTTTTTCATCTGTTCATCATCGGTAGAAAGGATCACTTTATCAGCGCCAAGGTTTATCGCATCTGCTGTTTTTGAGGCAGATGTTGTGATCACCACAACATAGGCTCCCATTGCCTTTGCCAGCTTAACGCCCATATGCCCTAAACCACCTATGCCCACAATGCCTACTTTTTTTCCGGGGCCAACATTCCAGTGCCGTAACGGAGAATAGGTGGTAATACCCGCACACAATAAAGGCGCTGCTGCTGCCGGGTCAAGGTTTTCCGGTACGCGTAAAACAAAATCCTCATCCACCACAACCCGTTCTGAATAACCGCCAAAAGTTTGTATCCCTAAATGTTTGTCAGGCGAATTGTATGTACCGGTCATCCCGTTTTCACAGTAATTTTCCAGTCCCTCTTTACAGCTTTCACACACCCTGCAACTATCTACCATACAACCAACGGCTGCCAGGTCGCCTGCTTTAAATTTGGTAACGCCGTTACCCACTTTTGTAATGCGCCCTACGATTTCGTGTCCGGGCACATTCGGGTAAATGGTTCCCGGCCATTCATTACGTGCAGTATGAATATCGGAATGGCAAACACCGCAATACAAAATATCAATCTCCACATCTTTGGCAGTTACTTCCCTGCGTTTGATGTTTATTTGCTTTAAATCTGCTTCGGGCGCTTCTGTTCCAAATGCTTTTATTGAAAATGTATGCATAACTGGTCAAATTTGTTTTTAGTATTCGGCTTTATTCCTTTGCAAAAGTAAGGGTTACATTGCCTGTGCCCAAGGCTGTTGCCAAGGCCTGTGTATCATCTATGCGACCCAATTTTGTGTAATTGTAAGATGTTGAAAACGTTTTATAGAACAGTACCAAAGTGCGCGAGCCGTACAACATTAAATCTCCGTTTTGTATGGTGCCGGGGTTGCAGGCTTTTGCCGGAAGACTTTTGGACAGGTCATAGTATTTCTCATTGCCGTTCAGTTCAACCATAGTGATTGTCAAGGGTAACATTTCCTTAAATTCCTTTGCAGCAGTATTGCCGGCAAGTGTTGCTGTAAAGACTTGTGCATTGACCCTTATTTTTATTTTACCGTTTTCCATATTATTCTCTCCATTGTTTTCTGTATTTACAATAGCATCGCTTTTGTCGCAAGATGTGGCACTGCCTATCATGAATACCCAAAGCATCATTGATAAAATTGAACATTTCATTTCTCTTATTTTAAATGCTCTTTAAAGAATAGTTCCAATTTATCAAATGGGATCAGATCGGTCCTGTCATACAGATCAATATGCCTTGCATTGGGAACAACCAACAATTCTTTAGGTTCATCAGCCTTTTTATATGAATCTTCACTGAAATACT
>CAKSVK010000151.1 GCA_934502905.1 uncultured Chitinophagaceae bacterium | reverse complement strand
CAATCCCGCAGCTCTTCGAAATCTTCCGTTACGACAGGGAATATGCCCGCAAACACCATGGGCTTTACTTCTTCAAAACCTTTAATGGCTATCTCGCTGCCGTTCTTAGCAAGCGTAATGGTATCCCCTACCTTCACTTCCTTGGCATTCTTTATACCAGTGATAATATATCCCACATCACCACATTCCACTTCTTTCTTCTCTGTCATTTTCAGCTTCAGGATACCAATCTCATCTGCCTCATACTCCTGTCCGGTAGACACAAACTTCACCATATCTCCTTTTCTCAGGCTGCCATTCATAATACGGTAATACACAATGATCCCTCTGAAAGAGTTGAACACACTGTCAAAAATCAACGCCTGCAAAGGAGCATCCGGGTTACCTTTGGGCGGTGGTATCCTTTCCACTATCGCTGCCAGAATTTCATCAATGCCGATACCGGTCCGGCCGCTGGCCAACAGAATTTCTTCCGGCTTACAGCCGATCAGCTCTATGATCTGGTCTTTCACCTCCTCGATCATGGCGCCGTCCATATCTATCTTATTGATCACCGGAATGATCTCCAGGTCATTATCGATAGCCAGGTACAGATTGCTGATGGTCTGCGCCTGGATACCCTGGGTGGCGTCTACCAGCAACAGCGCCCCTTCACAGGCGGCCAGCGCACGGCTCACTTCATAACTGAAATCCACGTGACCGGGTGTGTCAATCAGGTTAAGCGTATATACCTGACCGTCTGTATGCTTATGCGTTATCTGGATAGCATGACTCTTGATGGTAATACCCTTTTCCCGCTCCAGGTCCATATCATCCAGCACCTGGTCCATCATATCACGGTCGCTGATGGTGTTGGTCGCTTGTAGTAACCTGTCTGCCAGGGTGCTTTTACCATGGTCAATATGTGCTATTATACAGAAATTCCGGATTTGCTTCATGAACGGTCCCGTCGTTTTTTAAGACGTGCAAAGGTAATAAAGATTAGCTGATTAATATCAGGACATACCAGCTTTCTCACAATGTCCCTGAAGCCAGTCCATTTCCACAACCTGCTTATTATTAATGACTTATATAAAAGGCAGGCGACACAGATGAAAACAGGCAGGACAATTCTCGTTTTGAGTCCAACCTCCCGGATTTGCGGTCATGGCAGAAAAACAGGGAAAACAGGATGCCCGCTTTTGTCAGGCTCAACGACACTGTAGAACGGAGTTTCGAAGGAGCGAGATAGAAAACACCATAACCAAACATCAAGATCCGTAAAAGTGGCGGTTTCCTATCATCTTTACAGACCACATCAATCTGGTTTGTAATGACATGAACGATCTTTAACCTCAAATCCGGCTAAACGTATATATTTATGTTCATTACAATATGCTAAAATTGCCAGGGAACTGTCATTATTATATTTACTATTAACATGAACGATATAATCATCAGGGAAATAGAGCCGGCGGATAATCCAATCGTTGCAAAACTGATCCGCCGGGTTTTTGAAGAATATGGTGCTCCCAGGGAAGGAACGGTTTACTCCGATCCCGCTACCGACAACCTTTACGCCCTTTTCAGAGCACCTGCGTCTGTTTTCTGGGTAGCCACGCATGAGGGCGATATTGCAGGCTGCTGCGGTGTTTACCCTACGGAAGGCCTGCCTGCCGGATATGCAGAGCTGGTAAAGTTTTATCTCTCCCCGGATGCAAGGGGAAAGGGGATTGGAAAAAACCTGTTACAAAAATGTATAAAATGGGCAGGTAAAGCGGGGTATACCCACCTGTATATCGAGAGCATGCCTGCTTTTGCCAATGCCGTAAGGATATATGAGAAGATCGGATTTCAACAGCTTGATCATCCGCTTGGAAACTCCGGCCATGTATCCTGTGATATCTGGATGCTGAAAAAGCTGGATTAGGAAATCAACCTGACAGGAATGATCAGACGTCAGGTAACAATCCTGCTTCCAGGGCTTTTTTTATCATTGCGGCCGAGTTGTTCACTTCCAGCTTCTGCATCAGGTTCCTGCGATGCGTTTCTACCGTTTGCGGACTGATGAACAACTGTTTGGCTATAGCTGCCGTAGTATGTCCGTTGCTCACCAGCAGCAGAATCTCTTTTTCACGGGTAGTCAACCTCGGGATATTTCCGCCACTACCCGGGGAAAACAATACAGATTGCAGCTCCTGCGGCATTACAAACCGGTTGTTTATTACCTCCTGTATGGCAGCAACCAGGTCCTGCCGGGAGCTGTTCTTCAGCAAATAACCGTTAGCACCGTTCTGCAGCATCTCCTGGATAACACTTTTTTCCGTATGGTTGGTGAGCGCTATGACCTTGATGTTCCGGTTCATCGCCTTGATGACTTTACAAACTTCCAGTCCGGACATTTCGGGCAAACTGATATCGAGGAATACAACATCCACCTCTTCTTTTTTCAGGAACGCCAGGGCTGATTCACCATCTGCAAATGTTCCTTTCACCGTCAATCCTTCTACTCTCTCAAAAATGCTGTTCAATCCTTCCACAAAAATACTGTGGTCCTCCACTATGATCACGGAAATATTAAGCGGGCTCTGAGACATATATTTCTATATTTATAACTGTTCCTTTATTTGAGGCGGAGCTTACCTCCAGCCTGCCGTTCAAAAACTCTACCCGGCTTCGTATATTTTCAAAACCGATCCCTTTTTGTTTTCCAGCTATTCCCCGGGCATCAAACCCTACCCCATTATCTTCTACGGTAATATGAAACATCTTTTCCGCCTGGCTGCATTGCACAAAGATCTCGGAAGCGCCGGCATGCCTGAGCGCATTGGCCAAAAGTTCCTGCACAATACGGTATATAATGAGCTGTTCCTGCTGAGGAATAGATCGTTCAATATTCATGAGCTGGTACTCAATGCGTACGCGGTCTGTGGAAAATGACTGGCACAGATCAATTATGGCAGACTCCAGCCCCGAACGCAGCAGCGACTCCGGCATCATATTCCGGGCAATACGCCTGAGCTCCTGCACACTATTATCCATCTTCCGGATCAGCGTATGCTTTCGTCCCGCTGCATCCTCTTCCAGCATCTCTTCCATCTGCATGCGTACGTTGGCAAGCAAGCCGCCCATGCCGTCATGTAATTCCCTTGCCAGACGGCTGCGTTCCTTTTCTTCCCCGAGTAGTAATGCCTTTGTCACTTCTATCTGCTGCTGCTGCTCCATGGATTTCAGTTGCTGCTCTGTTTTTGCTTTCCTCTGCCTGAAGAAAAACAGGAATGCCAGCACTGCCACGGCAAAACCTGCCAGGCTTACCCCGGTATATACCTGCTGCAAACGGGCTTTGTTTTGTGCCAGCAGCAACTGCTTCTCTTTTTCTGAATAATTGTATTTCAGCTCAAGATCTGATATTTTCAGGCGGGTTTGCGTGTCGTACAGGCTGTCCTTTAAATCGCTGTATGCATTCAGCCAGTTAAAGGCCTCTTCCATGTTTCCCCGTTTTGCTTCCATCAGCGACAGGTGGCGGTATACTGTTATTTTATCTCCCAATACAGAAATATGGTTTTCATCCAGGAGCTTTTTTAATATATCGATTGCTCTTCCATATTCCTTTTGCTGTTCAAAAATCTCCACCTTTCCATACAACAACATCCTGATGTCACCGGTATATTTTTTACGCTCCGCTATCTCCAGTCCTTTGTTCAGGCTTTTTTCGGCTGCTGTAAAATCTTTTATCCAAACATAATACATGCTTAAAACACTATAATATGCAGGTACATAGAATGATTCAGGGTTTTGGCCCAGGATCAGCCATGCACTATCCAGCAGGGGCTTTGCCTTTCCTGCCCGTTTGGATAATATATTACATTTGGCCAGATTCACATAGGCATCTGCAAGGTCATTACCCGAAGCGTCCCAACGTTTCAGCATTGCAATGGACTTTTCAAAATAGGCAATCGCCTTATTGTATTCCCCGAAATTCATAAACGGCAGGGCCAGCATAAGATAACTCCTTCCAACCCTTGAGCTGTCTCCCGCCTGTTCAGCCAGGGGAATGGCTTTGGTAAGCAACAGGTCTACAAATTTTTCATTTTCACTTTTGCGCTGGTACAAACCGGCAATATTGGACCATGACCTGCTTCTCAGCAGGAAAGCTTCCTGCTGGTCGAAAGGAGCTAACAGACTATCCGCCAACGTAAATTCCCTGATCGCCCTGTCATGATCATAGTCAAACAAAGCCAACCCCATATAAAAATGAGCCTTTCCCGTATAGAAAGCGTTCAGCTCCAGGGTAAATGCCTTTTTTGCATACCCCACGCCGGTGGCGCTATCAGTCGATGTATAGTCCGAAAGTGCAAACAGGATATCTGCCCGGGCAGTATCAGAAGTTACTTTATTCAATAAGCTGCTCAGGCTATCCACATACCTGTCTGCCTGGCCCTGCAGGCGCAGGCCAGGTAAAAGCAATACCAGGTGAAGAAGAAAAAGTATTTTTACAATGCTGCTCATGAATGGTATGTACAAAAATCAGGAAAATAAAGGTTGCTTCCATCAGTACTATTGCTGATTTTAAATCTACCGGTTTTCATGGAGTATACGATAATGTCTCTCTTGCCGGGGTATGACAATGGCATATCTGCTGACACTTCCCGAAATATGCTACTTTTGACCCCATGATAAAACAGGAAAAGAAAACGGAGCAGGTATTACAGTCATTGGGGATAAAGGAACTGAATAAAATGCAGCAGGCTGCCGCAGATGCAGCGCAAAAGGATCATGATCTGCTGCTGTTATCCGATACCGGAACGGGAAAAACACTGGCATTCCTGCTTCCTGTATGGCAGTTTTTAGAACCAGGGATAAAAGGGACGCAGGTATTGATAGTAGTGCCCTCCAGGGAACTGGCCTTACAGATTGAAAAGGTATTCAGGCAAATGAATACAGGCTTTAAAATTACAGCCTGCTATGGCGGGCATAAAAGGGAAATAGAGGAAAACAACCTGCTGGAAGCGCCTGCAGTGATCGTGGGTACACCAGGAAGACTGGGCGATCATATCCGGCGGGAAAATATCACCACCGGCACCATATCATGGCTGATCATGGATGAATATGATAAGTCGCTGGAACTGGGCTTTACAGATGAAATAAAATTTCTTGCAGATTCTCTCCCGGCCATACACAAACGCATTTTTACCTCGGCTACCGAAGCTGCTGCTATCCCGGATTTTTTACCTACCCACCAGCTGGAGACCCTGAATTTTGTGAGCGGTGAAAAAAAGCCGGAGACCAAGCTGAAACTTCAGCAGCTGCCCATCAACGATATATACAGACCGGAAGCCCTTTTCCGGTTATTATGCCATACAGGCAACCGGTCAGCTATTATTTTCTGCAATCACAAGAGCGAGATAGCCCAACTAAGTGAATATCTGTCCGGTAAAGGTATCATACATGAGTTTTACCATGGTTCCATGGAACAAAAAGACCGGGAGAATGCCCTGAGCAAGTTCAGGAACGGGACGGTAGACTTCCTGATTACAACCGATCTTGCTGCCCGGGGACTTGACATCTCATTTATACGGTACATCATTCATTATAACCTGCCGGATTCTGAAGCTACCTTTACACACAGAAACGGAAGGACAGCGCGAATGGATGCCAGCGGCACGGTAATACTGATGATCAACGAAAAAGAATACCTGCCTCCTTATATCGGGGAAGATATAGAAACCATCACATGCCCCCCGCCCTATATCCTGCCCGAAAAGCCAGGCTGGGTAACCTTCAATTTTTCACTGGGTAAAAAAGATAAGGTCAGCAAGGGAGATATTGCAGGGTATATCATTCACAATGGCGGTATCCGGAGTGAAGATATCGGGCTGATAGAAGTAAATGATTTCAATGCCTTTGCTGCCGTAAAAAAAAGCCGGGCAGCTCATATCCTGCATGCGCTGAAGGATAAAAAAATAAAAGGCAAAAAAGTAAAAGTACAGATCGTGAAAACAGTAGATCAGTCGTAAAAATCTTTCTGCTTTCTGTAGTGGAACCTTCCAACGGGTGGCTGCTCCCAACAGGCAAAACAACCTGCATCAGTCATAGGATGCAGCCTGGGATTCAGGGTAAAATTCAATATGCAGGATAGTTTTCCTGATGCTTTGTCCTATTTTTATACAAACAGCCAGGTTATGATGTTGACCAGCCGGATCTCATTCTGGAAAACCTATTCCAATATCATTTTGTTACTCGCAGGTATGATAGCGGGTAGCGTTTTCGGTATTCTCTTCCCGGCTTCCGTCAACTGGCTGAAGCCTGTCGGGGATATCTTTCTGAACCTGTTATTTGTTACGGTTGTGCCCCTTGTATTTTTTGCCATTACTACGGCCGTAGCCGGTATTGAACAACGAAATAAACTCGGAAAGATACTGGCAGCAATGGTTTTTACATTTCTGTGCTTTATTCTTTCAGCCGCATTGTTCGCTATATTGGCGGTTTACCTGTTTCCCGTTACACAACCTGCACTGGAAAGCCGGGTGGCTCCCCCTATAAATGATGACCTGGGATGGGGTGAACGCATTGTTGGCTTTTTCACCGTCGGTGAATTCTATGAATTGTTGTCGCGGCAACACATGCTGGCATTACTTCTATTTTCATTTTTGCTGGGCACGGCAGTTCGTTCCTCCGGTAGGGCAGCCAAACCTGTATATGATTTTCTGATAGCCGGAAATGAGGTCATGAAAAAGCTGCTGCTGCTTATTATGAAACTGGCGCCTGTAGGCCTCGGCGCTTATGTAGCCTACCAGGCAGCAACCCTGGGTCCACAGCTTTTCGGCTTTTATGCAAAGCCGATGGCCTTATATTATTCTACAGCAGCTATCTACTTTCTTGTATTTTTCAGTTTGTATGCATTTATCGGCAATGGAACCGCCGGTGTCAGGCGATTCTGGAAAAATAACATTGTACCTTCCATAACAGCCATCAGTACCTGTAGCAGTCTGGCAACCATGCCGGCTAACCTGCTGGCAGCAGAAAAAATAGGCATTCCCGGTTCTGTAGCGAATGTTGTAATTCCCCTGGGTACTACCATTCACAAAAACGGATCTTCTATCTCCTCCATAGTGAAAATATATGTTGCTTTTCAACTGCTCGGGTGGAATTTCTTTGAACCGGCTAACCTGGCAACAGCGCTGGGCATTACCATCCTGGTTAGTATGGTGGCCGGCGGCATTCCCAATGGAGGTTATATTGGTGAAATGCTGATGATCTCCGCTTATAAGCTGCCGGTAGAGGCGATCCCATCCGTAATGATCATTGGCACATTGGTAGACCCGTTGGCTACGATCCTGAATGCTACCGGTAATACCGTGGCAGCCATGATAGTTACCCGCCTGACCGGTGAAAAGTTCGCTCCGGAAGTAAAAGCAGCATGAGATATGCCGGCGCAACTTTTCCAAAGGGTGACTTGTGCCGGATCATATTACCACGCTGTGCCCTGATGCAGGCAGGGGAAATTTTTCCGGCATAATCGATCTGCAAGCAAAACACATTGCAACAGGTATCTTCATTAATTTATAGTTATCAATTTATTAATCGTATTTTTTATATTTGGTAATGCCAAAGCTGACATTGATAGATCGAAATGCTTTTGTTCGTGCCCTTGTAATATGCCTGGTAGTGCTGGTGCTACTGCATGTTGCTGTTATTACGGTCTACTATCCGCAATTGTTTGATACCAGCCGCCCCAGCTTGCTAAAGCTTTTTTTCCTGGATCAGGAAACAAATATCCCGTCCTTTTTTAATACCCTTTTATTATTGATCACTGCCGCCTCCGCCTATTTTATATATGTTTTAAAGAAAAAAAGCAAGCAACCCACTTTTCACTGGTTGCTTATTTGCTTCCTCTTTCTTTTCCTGGCCCTGGATGAAACTATTTCCATACACGAACGCGTCAACCTCCTGATCTATAATAAGGGCTGGCGATCGGGCGGATTTTTTAAATTCCTGTGGATTGTTCCCTATCTTTTATTAGCGCTGGTTTTTCTCCTGTCGTCCCTCAGCTTATTAAGATCACTTCCGGCAAAAACAAGGAATGGCTTTTTACTGGCAGGAACAATATATGTTGCCGGCGCTGCCGGTTTTGAGATGATCGGGGGAAAGATCATAGATACCAGGGGAATGGATAATATGCTTTATATTATCAGCGCCAGCGTTGAAGAAATACTGGAAATGACAGGGCTTATCATCTTTATTTATTACCTGCTGGATTACCTGGAAACGGAATTAGCCAACCTGCAGCATAAATAAATTTTAATTTTCCCGTCTTTTCTCATTCATATCGCTTCCGTCTTCAACAGACTTCTTACAAACCGGTTGCTGCTGCAGCG
>CAKSVK010000150.1 GCA_934502905.1 uncultured Chitinophagaceae bacterium | reverse complement strand
CTATACGACTGTTGTGAGGACGATGATGACGCGATTCCCTGCATTGTGGGGGTAAGTCCCCGGTTACAAGACGGGCCAGTACCTTTGTACATCAGTAATATTACCCGTAAAGAATTTGTAAGGCTGGAAGACCTGCCTGAAGAGTTTCCTGACGATCCGGGTTGGCATATTCATCCACTTCCCCTGCTTACCTGCTCTGGAAACGGCAGAGGTGGCGGCGATTTTATGGAAGAGAATGGCCATGTAGGGCTTTGGGCAGGGGATTATATCGCAGCCGAATATGTTTATCCGGTGGAATACATCGAAATAACACCTAATTTCTCTGAGCGTGCAAAACGAGAATAAGAAATGCCTCATCAGGTTGGCTTGTTAGCCTTTAGTATTGCCTGTTCCAGCTCCTGTAGCAACACAATATTAGATTCAAAGTAAACACTCCCGGGATTTGCTTTTATACGTGTTAAGCAGGTATCAATGAATTTGGGAAGGTTAAATACATACATATAGTTATTTATTGCGGTACTCTTTAACAGTAATCGGTATATTTTACTAAAAAGTATTCCAGATGTTTAACTTCATCAAGATTATTAGGCATACAGCAAAGATACCGTAAGCTACCGGGTAATGTTTTTTCCTTTACAAGAAGCATCTCATTTAAAATCCCTCGATGGAAATAAGTTACCCTGTACAGTTTTTTTTATTTTGTTCCGGTTCCCATCTGCAGGATATAAGGCACCGTCCTTTTCATCTGCCCTACATGATGTTGTGACCTGGAGTTCCTCTTCCTGATGCAAAGTCAGCTTACTGAACAATCCCGACACATTATAACATTGTTGTGCTATAACGTGAATTACTTCGCCTTCCCGCTGCAACTTGCCATATACAGCAAGCAGTTTAGCCTGCAATATCTCTTTACGAAATTTGTCAAATAAGTGTTTAAAGACCACAAGGTTAGCTGTACCTGTTTCATCTTCTATCGTGATGAAGCAAATTCCACTCGCGGTACCGGGGCGTTGCCGAACCAATACCACTCCGGCCACTCTTACAAAAGTGCCGTCCTGCAATAAGTTTAATGCTTTCGTGGTAAGTATATTGAATTGCAATAACTGCTGGCGCACAAAGCTAACCGGGTGCGCTTTCAATGATAAGCCGGTACTGCTATAATCCTGGAATACATGTTCGGCAGGTGTCATCTCAGGCAGTCTCACTTTCGGCTCGGCATCGCTATCAGAAGCCAGTCCTTTAAAAATACCTGTAGGAAGATCGGCAAGTGCACTCACTTCCCATAATGCCTGGCGGCGATCCAGTCTCATTGATCCGAACGCATCAGCATCTGCCAAACGTTCCAATGATCCTGTCGAAACGCCTGCATCCCGCAATTGATAAACCGTGGTAAAATATGCTTTCCTTTCACCAGCCAACATCTCCATTTCCTTCTGTTTCAGCCCCTTTACCTGCCGGAAGCCTAAACGAACAGCTTTGTATTTTCCGTTAGTTTCCTCTAACGTATTATCCCAAGCGGAAATATTTACATCAACAGGTCTTACTTCAACACCATGTTTACGGGCATCACTAATAAGCTGCGCCGGTGCATAAAAGCCCATCGGCTGACTGTTGAGTAGTGCACAGAGAAATACATCCGGATAGTGATATTTAATCCATGCAGAAATATACACCAATAGCGCGAAGCTGGCTGCATGACTTTCAGGGAACCCATAGCTCCCAAAACCTTCCAGCTGTCGGAATACCCGTTGTGCATATTCTTGCGAATAGCCATTTTTAATCATGCCATCAACCAGCTTTTTTTCCAGTTTAGACACTTCTCCTTTGGCTTTAAAGGTAGCCATGCTTTTTCTTAAGACATCCGCTTCGGTTGGAGTAAAGCCTGCGGCAACAATAGCAATCCGCATGGCCTGCTCTTGGAATAACGGCACACCTAAAGTTTTCCCTAAAATACTTTTCAATTCCTCGGACGGAAACGTTACCGGCTCCAAACCGTTACGACGTTTCAGAAAGGGATGGACCATTCCACCCTGAATCGGTCCGGGTCTCACGATCGCCACTTCAATTACCAGGTCATAAAAACAACTGGGCTTTAAACGCGGTAGCATAGACATTTGCGCTCGGCTTTCAATCTGGAATACCCCAATCGTATCAGCTCGGGCGGTCATTTGGTAAACAGCGGGGTCATCCTGGGGTATGTTTGCAAGCGTCAGATCAAGTTGGTAATGCTGGCTGGCAAGATCAAAGCATTTTCGAATAGTAGTAAGCATACCAAGTGCCAGCACATCTATCTTCAGGATACCCAAAGCATCCAAGTCATCTTTGTCCCATTCCAATTGCGTCCGGTTTTCCATGCGTGCATTCAGAATCGGGCATAAGTCGGACAATTTATTATGTGTTATAACAAAGCCTCCTGTATGCTGGCCCAATTGTCTTGGAAACCCTATATATTGCTGGGTCAGTTCCAATATTTTTCGCAGGTGGGGATCATCAGGATTCAAACCGGCTTCCCGGATGCGCATTTCATCAACACCCTCTCCATGTGTGCCGCTACAACCGGCTAATACATCAATAACATCCTGGGAAAGTCCCATTGCTTTGGCTACATCTCTTATCGCCCCTTTATATTTCACCATTGTTACCGTAGCTACGATAGCTGCGTGATCCCTACCATATTTATTGTAAACATGCTGCATCACCTCTTCACGGCGTTGATGCTCGAAATCAATGTCAATATCCGGTGGCTCATTTCTCGCAGAGGATACAAACCGTTCAAACAACAGGTCGAATTTCATTGGATCAACCGCTGTAATACCTAAAACATAACAAATGGTAGAATTGGCAGCCGAACCACGTCCCTGGCACAGTATGTTCAGGTTACCAGCTGTATGAACAAGGTTATAAACGGTAAGAAAATAGGCAGCATAATTCATCTCTTTAATAAACCGCAATTCGTATTCAATGGAATCTTTAATCTTCTGGGGTAACGGATCGCCAAACCGCTCATATGCGTGCTTCCATGCCAGATAAGTAATTTGTTCCATAGGTGTTCGCCCTTCCGCAGTATTTTCCTCGGGATATATATACCGTAATTCATCAAGCGAAAATGTACAGGCACTGGCAATTTCCTCTGTACGTACTATCGCATCAGGATACCGCAGGAACAAACGCGACATCTCTATTTCCGGTTTCAAATACCTTTCTGCATTCTGGTAAAGAAGAAACCCCGCATTGTAAATAGTGCATTTTTCGCGGATGCAAGTAAGTATGTCTTGCAGCTCTCTACACCCAGGGGCATGGTAATGTACATCATTAACAGCCACTAATGGTATGTCATATTGCCTTGACAGTTGGAACAGGCGAAATAGCTTTTTTGCGTCATTTCCCTGGTAGGAGAAAGAAGCACCTAAATAAACGCTTTTTCCCAGCTGCTGCCTGTATTCTTTTACCGTGTTTTTAAACCCATCATCCAAATCAAACCGCTCGTTCAGTTCATCGGGTGTAACAATAATGAACAACATTCCCTCTGCCAGCTCATACACGTCCTTTTTGTATAAATCACATTTTCCTTTTTCGGTACGCAGGTTACCCCTGGTAAGTAAAGAAGAAAGCCTGCTGTATGCTTTTATATCGGTGGGATAAGCCAATAGGGAAAGTCCATCTAACAGGTCAAGGCGGCAGGCAGGTATAATACGAATACCTTTACTCCGGGCTGCCGTATGTGCACGTACTACACCTGCCAGGGTATTGCGGTCGGTAATAGCAATAGTATTGTAACCCAGTTCCGCTGCGTAACTTACAAGTTCCTCCGGGTGCGATCCACCGCGCAGAAAAGTAAAATTAGTTGTAACCTGTAACTCTGTATAACTCATTTTCTTTATGCAAAAAATCCATGGATAAACCATTCTGGCTTATTCTTATCATGATAATGCCCTGCACGGAACAGCCAATAACGGGCGCCAGTTTCATCTTCCACACAATAGTAATCCCGCTGCAAACCTTTGTCCAGCCACCATTCCCGTTCAATCCTTTCTGGTCCGTCTGCTTTTTTTACTTTATATATTTTCCCTTTATAGATAAACAACATAGGCGGGTAGTCCGGTAATGGAACTGTAACCTCAATTTTTTCAGGTACTGGTAATAGTATGATCGGGCGTGCACGGTCTTTGCGCCATGTAGCATCCGTCTTTTCAAAAATTGGGGTGGCTGCTTTAAAAGAACGCTCGGGCCAGAAATGTGCAGCAGGTAAATAGCGATGCACAGCATTACTACCCACTTTACCTGCAATGCGGTCTAGTAGGCTAAATAGTTCTGTATTGGGCTCGCTGTCGCCCAGCACTTTCCATAAAGATTCCTGCTGTGCTGAGAGCTCTTCTACCACAGGCGCTTCCAATACAAATAATTCAATACCTAAACCTGGACGGATACCATCTAATTTCTGTTCAAATAATTTCAACAGATGCTGTACGCTACGAGCAGGGCGATTGGTACCTATGGTAATTTGCTGTAGGTTTCCGTCTATACGATAACTTTTGAAAATAGCGGTGCGCAGTCCCTTGCCCTCTTTTGAAAGCTGCCGGCATAATTGCTTCAACAGCCTTTCCAGGGCAATGTCAATACCCGAGCGGTTTTTAATCGGCTCCAGGCAAGAAAGTCGCTCCTGGTAAATAACAGCAGGCTGTACCGGTTCCGGTATTTCAATGGCCTGACCTAAAGCCTGGTCTATACGGTTTAAAAGCGCCTGTCCGAAACGCCGGTATAATACACTTCGGGGCATGTTAATAAAATGGCTGATTTTGTAAAGCCCCAGTTTTTGCAAACGTTCCACCACAGAAGCTTCCAGGCGCAAAGCAGCAGGCGGCAAAGGGCTGATAGTCTCCAATTGCCTGCCGGGGAGAACGATCCGGTTTTCTGTTTCAAATCTTGCTACTGCCCAGGCAGTACCTACCGTATCGGCAATGGCTGCACTGGCGGTAAAGCCGATGTTATCCAATTTGCTCAGAATATCTTTTAGATACATTGCTTCTCCACCCCAAAGGTGCGCACAGCCGCTTATATCCAACACAATACCATCCGGCGGATCAACAGCAGCTACCGGTGTGAAGCGCAGGCACCATTCAGCCAGCTTTGATAACAATTTTCCCTCGATGCCTTCTTGGTGCTGTAATACGGTTAGATCCGGCAACATAGCTTTTGCATCTGCTACCACCATACCTGCGGCAATGCCTTGTTGTACAGCTACCAGATTGACTGCTTTTATTATCATGCGTCCACGATCCGGAGCTACGGTTACAAAAGCAGTTGCTTTTAGTTCCGCCCGAAGCCGGGTTGCCCTGTCCGTAATTAAATACGGCAACCATATTGATAAAAACCTGCCCATCTTATCCTGTTCTTCTTATCGGTACAACGTTTGTTGAGGATTGTGCTGTAATAACCTTAAAGTGGTTATCCATCCATTGCACTTTCCATGTGCCGGGCCTGCCATTACGTATCTTCGATAGTTCAACCTTCCAGCACGGAAATCCAACTCCGGGCATAGCTTCTTCACCTACACTGGCAAATGGTGTTATTTTCCATCGTGATACACAGGCTATATTATTCAGAGACCGGGGAATATTTCTATGAATAAACCCGGTGGTATGACTCTTTTCAACCGCCAGTTGCAGACGCCGGGATTCTGTAAAGGTTATATCCTGTACTTCTCCAACTACGGCAGCCAGGCTATCGCATTTCAGACCTTCTTCAATTACCCAAAGGATATCTTTGGTATTAGTGACATTCACGAAAATCACCTGGTCAGGCGCAATGCCAAATGCTCTTAAAGCCGGTGGGAATATTAGTTTCCCGGTATTTACCCAAAGACAGTTTCCGTTTTTCATGAGTGTACTTAATACTCCCGCCATAAACCCGCAGGCCGCCGCCGCTTCTTCTTTAGTCTGGCTGATAAACTCATGTACTGCTGAAACAGGAAATGTATTGTTAGGAAAAGCTTCATTGATCACTCCCAAACCAGTGTCCCTACGCTCACTTTCCAACGGCGTACGAAAGCCCTGCAAATCCAGTATTTCTTTTTGCAGTTTTTTTAACTGCTCACTTTTTTTTCCGGTCATGGGCACTACTTTAGCCTCCAGCAACAAAAATTTTTGGCAAGGCTGATAACTGAAATAAAACATTTTTAGAAATAAGGGGATACCGCCCAGAGAATCTGGTAGTTACATGTTAAAGCTTTAATGTCATGGGAAAGCAACTGGGGTAAAATCAACAAATGATTGATGAAGTAACATATCGTAAGATCATCCACATTGACATGGATGCATTTTATGCTTCTGTAGAGCAGAGGGATTTTCCCGAATACCGGGGTAAGCCTGTGATCGTGGGTGGTCCTCCTGAAGGAAGAGGTGGCGTAGTGGCTACTGCCAGTTATGAAGCCAGAAAATTTGGAATCCGTTCTGCTATGCCTTCTAAGACCGCCCAGCGACTTTGCCCTGATGCTATATTTGTATATCCCCGTTTTGATGCCTATAAAGCAGTTTCCAATCATATCCGTGAAATTTTTCATCGTTATACAGATATTATAGAGCCACTTTCACTGGATGAAGCCTACCTGGATGTAACCGGGGATAAGCAGGGTATTGGCTCGGCAATAGAAACAGCAACGCTGATTAAAAAAGCGATCAAAGACGAATTACAGCTTACAGCTTCTGCAGGCGTTTCCATTAATAAGTTTGTTGCCAAAATAGCTTCTGATATGCAAAAGCCTGATGGGCTTACTTTTATAGGTCCTTCCAAAATAGAGGGGTTCATGGAAGGGCTGGAAGTAGAAAAGTTTTTCGGAGTAGGAAAGGTCACGGCTGCCAAAATGAAAGCAATGGGCTTACACACAGGGGCTGATCTGAAAAAGCTTTCCGAAGCGCAGATGATACACCACTTCGGGAAAACAGGCAAGTTCTATTACCAGATCGTCAGAGGCATTGATGACCGCGCTGTACAACCGCACAGGGAAACAAAATCCGTAAGTGTAGAAGATACATACCAGGAAGATTTGACCACAAAAGAAGCAATGCTGGCTGAACTGGAGATTCTTTCCAGGCGCCTGGCTGAAAGATTACAACGCTCCGGCTTAAAAGGCAGGACGGTTACCGTTAAGTTCAAGTTTCATGATTTTACCATTATGACGCGCAGTCATTCACTGGAAACACTTATTAACGAGAATACAGCTGTTACCGGCACGGCAAAAGAAATATTGGATAAGACCGATTTGACCGGGAAGAAAATAAGATTATTAGGTGTGGGTATTTCAAATTTTGACCTTCCGGCGAGCAATAAAAAAGACCAGGATACTCAGTTAAAATTATTTTAAAGTTTTCAGGAAAAAGCCTTTTTTAGTTGAAAACAAGGCTTTTATGTGGATAATCAAAGATTGTAAGGTAACGTTTTGCTGAACCCTTTTTTTAGCACATAGTCTTTTAACTCGGAAAGGCTCTGCATTACAACAGGTATAATAGCTTCTACCCGTCTTAAAGGGTTTTCGACTTCGATTTCCAAACCGTTGATTGCCGTTTCTAATTTGTTTAGTGTTTTGTTATAGAATTTTTTCATTTGGCAATTATCAAATTTGACTTCGTAACAATTATAGCTTTTGGATATAGATTGCAATGTCCTTTTCTACTGTATTATTGCTTTGTTCCAAATGTTCTACTATTCGTTGCCTTTCGATTTCTGTCTTGTTTTGGCTTAATTTCTTTTGTCCTTGTAAGTCGGTTACCTCTAATTCAAATGCTACTATGCCCCTCATCATTCCTTTTTTAAACTTATCGGATAAACTTTCCCATTGTTGCAAATAGTCTTTTTCATAGAACCTTATCATTTGCTCTAATGCTTTGATTTTTTCGTTTTCATCTTCGATTATTTTTGCTTTCCCATAAGCGTGTACAGCAATGTAATCCCAAGTGGGTACGCTTTCATGTTTGTCGTAATGTACAGGCGAAATATAGGCGTGTGGCTCTGTGAAAATAACCAATGATGTGTTTGCTTCTATGTATTTTGTCTGCTCGTTTGCTATGGCAAAATGAGAACTCAATATCAGATTATCTGAACTATCATCTATAACGAATGGTAATTGTGTGGCAATGGGTACATTGTCTTTAACCGTGATAATTGTTGCAAAACTGTATTGCTTCATAAAAGCAATTTTTTCAGCCCTATCCTCAAATTTAAAACTATTGGGTATAAACATAATCTTTGTTTATTTTATCTTATTTAATACTAAAAATGAGCTTGTTCTCTATTTTGCAAATTTCTTTGTACCTGCCACACAAAGAATTACCCCAACTGTAACGGCTAACATTCCTATACTTACTTTTTCGTGGAGTAACC
>CAKSVK010000149.1 GCA_934502905.1 uncultured Chitinophagaceae bacterium | reverse complement strand
TTCGGGCTGACCATGGCGGGAATAAGCTCTAAGGCATTAAACAATGCACCGGAAAATAAATATAAGTACAACAAAGGTTCTGAATTACAAAACAAAGAGTTCTCCGATGGTAGCGGATTAGAGTGGTATGCCACACAGTTCAGGATGCTTGATCCTCAAATAGGAAGATGGCATCAGATAGACCCCAAACCAGATTATGCACAGAGCCCTTACTCTGCAATGAGTAATAATCCTATACTTCACAATGACCCTTTGGGAGATACAAGTAGACCTATATGGCTTAGACCAAGTGTTCAAGAGAGAATGCGAAGCTTTAATAATAATGCTTCTAATACAGTTCAGGTGAAAGGTTCAGTTGGCGTTGGCGTTGGCGTAAGCGGGAAAGTTGGAAAAGTTGGAGGAGAGGTTGGAGCTAGTGGGCCTCAAGCGGAAGTAAAAGTTAATTTAGGAGGTGAGGTATCAGGTGGTGCTTCATTAGCAAGTGCTGGAGCAAAAATAACTACTCCAGTTGGGGAGGGAAATGCAGGTGTAAGTGTTGGTAACTTAGAACTTAAGGATGGTAAACTGGATGGAAATCTTGTGTCAGGAGGTATGGGTGTTGACCCTTCATTGTCAGCTTCCAAGAAAGTTGGAGAAGGAAATGTGACACAAAAGCTCGGAGCAGATGCAGCGAGTGGAGATGTAAGTTTAGGGGCTAAGTTGGGGCTTTTTGGAATATCTGTTAAGGTAAATGTTATTCGTGCTGCTAATGCCTTAGAGGATGCTGTAGGCGTGCTTATAGAATATACAAAAGAGACGATAAAGGATAAAATGCCTTCTAAATTAGGAGGTAATATTACTCTCCCACAAAATTAACTCAAATTTGGTTTTATGCGAATACCAGTTTTATTGCTGTTATTGTTTATAGTTAGCTGTCAGCAGCATGTTGATGCTAGAAATGATAAGGATACGACTAGTAATAATATAGATAAAAATGCATCTCCTTTGATTGATAATTTTTTCAAGGGCATAAAATCAGGGAATTATAATAAGGCGCTTGAAGAGCTACTCTCTCAAAATGAAAATATTGATTTGAAAGACTCCGCAACATTCTCTTTGCAAGAGAAATTTAACGGGATTAATCAATACTCTGGAGCATATGTTGATAGCAAAGTATTAAAAAAGCGTTTTGTGAAAGATGCAATAGGAATGTATACTTACCTGGTTAGATATGAAAAAAAATTCTATCGCTTCACTTTTATCTATTATGATAATGGAACAAAAGTAAGTATATACAAATTTACATTCGATGATGTATTGGAGTTTGAATTAGAAGAATCTCTAAAGCTATATACGGAGTAATAAATAAATACCGATTGCAAGCAATATAATAGCAATTACAGCAGTTGCCATGAGGATGCGATGCGTATTGTTTGACTTTATGAAAAAATCTGACGGGTTTTCTATTCGATAAATCACCGTTATTTTTTGCCCCTTTTTATAGCTTCCGGGTATTATACTAACGGGTGATTTATCGGTTATCCATTGTTGGTTTACTGTGGTGAAGCGAACTACAGGATAGTTAATGGTTGCCGTATCTAAATTATCCGATGAATTTATATCAAAGACAACTCCCTCTGTTTCTTGTCCATTTTTTGCAATTTGATTGTATCGCTGTAATGTAGAAACGCTTACGTAAAGTAAGGCTACTGCGATAATTATGGTAATAATAGCTTCGATCATATATAGCTTTTTTATAGCACTTTATAATACATACATCTCAAACAGGTGAGCGTCAAGCTTGCATTATTGCAATAATCATTCACGCTTTTTGCTTCAGCTTTTTAGTAGTTGTTTGCAGTTGCGCGGTGGTAAGGTAGTTGTCTACTACTTTTAAGATCGTTTCCCTATCGTCTTCATCAATTTTCTCCAGCAGTTCCAGTCGGTGGAGCATTTTTTTATCCTTCACTACAAAAGAAGAAGCGCCTACCAGGTAGTCCAGCGATACATCCAGGGCATCGGCGATCTTAGCAGCTACTTCCACGGAAGGGGTAATCTCATTACGTTCATAGCGGCCAATGATGGCCGATGAAGTGCCAACGGCTTTAGCCAGGTCATCCCTGGAGAGGTTTTTGTCTTTACGAAGCTGCACGATTTTACTACCAAAATCCATACTGTATAGGTGCTAAAATTGCCGTATTTATCAACGGTTCAGCAAAAATACTTTACTTAAAAATGCTAAACAACATTAAAAAGTTTGGATAGAATTTACCAATCTGTTAGCTTTGTCACCAATTGGTAACAGAAAAAAATATTTTCTATGGCAAACGAACGTATCCGCAAAGTAAAGCTGCACGGTAAATACCGGGCATTAACCGGGCATTGGGGTTATAGCCCCGGCAAGGAAGTGCCCTGGCTGAATGTGAGCGGGCTGTGGCTGGCGCAGGCAGGCTTTAAGGTGGGCGATGCGGTGGAGATCACCGTGGAGCAAAATACCCTCACGATCAAAAACTGTTCAGCCCATGGAAATAAGGCAGATTAAGCAGCAGCTTACTATTGAGCAGGTATTGCAGCATTACGGCTTACAGCCCGATAAGAACCACCGGCTGCTATGCCCCTTCCACCCGGACAAAACGCCGAGCCTGCAGATATACCCGAAAACCAATACCTTTTGTTGCTTTTCTTCCAACTGTACAGCCGGTACAGGAGATGCTATACAGTTTATAGAGCTGTATGAAAAATGCAGCAGGCACGAAGCATTGGTAAAGGCAACGGAGATGGTGGAAGGTGTAGGGAGTAAGCCCGCCCGGATGACCGGGTCGGACGGGGCAGGAGGAAAAGCAACCGAAGCGAAGTTGTTTATCGAAGAAAGCAGCCTTGACCTGATAGCTGTGCTTACCAAATTTTTTACTTATTACCGGTCAGGTCTGCCGAGAGCAAAGAAAGCGATTGAATATTTACAAAGCCGCAGCATTGATCATAAAGTGATAGAGGCAGCATTTAACAGTGGCGGTCTGCATGTGGAGAGCAAACATCATTACCTGGTGGATAGCATGGTAAAAGCCGGCTTGCTGAAAGCAAAGCCGGCAGGCGGTTACAGCGTATGGGCAAAGGACTGTATTATCTTCCCGCTAAAGAATGCAGAGAATAAAATCATATCGCTGTACGGAAGAAGTATAGCCCCCTCTAACTCCCCCGAAGGGGGAGAACCATCCGGTGCATCACGGCATTTTTATTTAGCGAACAGGAGCGGCTTATATCCCGGCTACCCTGCATTAAGTACAAAGAAGCTGATACTTGTTGAAAGCGTTATTGATGCAGCCAGCCTGCTACAACAAAAAGAAATCACAGAGCAGTACACAGTTTTATCATTATACGGCACAAACGGACTGACCGAAGAACATATACAAGCCATCACCAGTTTACCGCAGTTGGAAGAAATCATCCTGATGCTTGATGCAGACGAAGCAGGCGAAGCAGCAACGGCAAAGCATACTGTTACGCTAAAGCAAGTCCTGAGCGCAGCCGAAGGATCTCCGGAGATCAATATCAGCAAGGTAACCTTGCCATCCGGAGAAGATGTGAACAGTGTATTGCAAATGCATGTGGAGGAGCAAAGCGACGACATCCCGATAGCGGAGCGTATCGGGAATGCAAAACAAATGCTGCTTGACTTGATAGAACAACGGGAAAGTTTTTCTTTTTCAACTGAAAAAGAAAAAACTGAAACTACTGCTACAGCAGCGTTACCGCCACTTGCAAAACTTGATGTAACGAACGCCGAACTTTTAATTTACGATCCGCCAACTTCGTTGGGGACAGGCAACCACCAGTTACGTATAGAAGTATGGGGCGGCATAAAGATCACCGGGCTGGATAGAATGAAGGTTACATTGAAGGTGATTAAAAAAGCCTCCCCTGCGGGGAGGTTGGAGGGGGTTCTGCCAATAAGAGATACGTTAGACCTGTACAACCGCCACCAGACGGAACAGCTCATACAAACGATCAGCGAGAGCTTTGATTGCAATATAAAGCAAACCGAAACCACCATCAGCGAGCTGACCAATGAGCTGGAGAACTATCGCATTAAACGGATAGAAGCGTTGCAACCCAAACCGGAAACCGTCAGCGAGCTATCCGCAGCGCAAAGGCAGCAAGCCATAGCAGAGCTAAAGAAAGACAAGCTCTTGCAACGTACCGGTCAGTTATTACAGCAATGCGGCATCGTAGGAGAATCCACCAACAGCCTGATCGCTTACCTGGTGTACTGCACCCGCAAACAGCCCGTGCCGTTGCACATCATGTTCCTGGGCGCCAGCGGCAGCGGTAAAACCTATTTGCAGGAACGCATCAGCGAGTTGATACCCCAGGAAGACAAAATAGAGATCACGCAGATCACCGAGAACGCCCTGTATTATTTTAAGCAGGAAGAGCTGAAACATAAGCTGATCCTGATCGAAGACCTGGACGGAGCGCTATCCGTGTTCTACCCGCTGCGGGAGCTGCAGACCAAAAGAAGGATCAGCAAAACCGTTACGCTCAAAGACAGCAAGGGCAATTTAAAGACCATTACGCTGACAGTAGAAGGGCCTGTAAGCGTAAGCGGCTGCACCACCAAAGAAAAGCTATACGAAGACAATGCCAACCGGTGCATACTCTTGTACACCGACCAGACCAGAGACCAGGACAAACGCATCAATGAGTACCAGACCCGGCTTGCCGCCGGCGAAGTAAACCGGGAAAGAGAGCAGCAGTATAAGGAGCTGTTTAAAAACATACAGCGTGTACTCCGTCCCATTGGTATTATCAATCCTTATGCAAAATACATTGTGCTGCCGGAGCAGGTTTTTAAGCCGAGACGAACCATGACATTATTGTTAGGCTTTATAGAAGCGATCACTTTTTACCACCAGTACCAGAGGGAAGTAAAGCGCTCCCCTTCCCCTGCGGGGAAGGGGCTGGGGGAAGGGGTGTATATCGAAACTTCTATTGAAGATATCGAAGCAGCCTTTACGCTTTTAAAAGATGTGCTGTTCTCCAAGAGCGATGAACTGGCAAAAGCCACCCGGGAATTTTTGGAAAGGCTGAAAGCATATGCAACGCAGCATGCGTTAAGCAGCTTTAAGACCCAGGCTATCCGCAAGGCGTTCAGGACGGAGCCGCGAACCATACAGCGCTATATGAAGGAGCTGTCACAATACGGTTATATAAAGCGCATTAACGGCAACAAAGGACGGGTAGGCTTTGAGTACAGCATTACCGATACAGAGGAGTTTAACCACCTTAAAACGGCTATAGACAGCCATATTGAAGAAGTACTTCGCAATATCAGGGAGTTTACAAAGTCCTCTCCTTTGGAGAGGATTTAGGAGAGGCTTAAAGCGACAATGCGAAAGTAATGCGACAATGGTATTACTGTCGCATTTAAAGCCAGTGTGGTATTGGATTTTAGCCAATGCGACAACTGCGACACCCAAAAAGACCATTAGCAAATTATTTTATCATCTTAAATACCCCTTTAGGGGATAGGGGCATGCAAAACAGATCCACTACACTGCAAAGCAGTGAGTATATACTATTGCTTACCGGCTTTACAGAGTGGCTGCAGCTTTTACATTACTCACCGCTAAGCATACCGGTATTAAGCAGGAGCATCAAAGATTTTTTAATGTACCAGCAGGCCACCGGCAAGGCGGCATTAGCGCAGTTGCAGCCGGCAGATGCCGGCAGCTTTATAGCGCTGCTGCGATCCAAAGAGAAGTACAGCGCCGGTCATATCAATAAGCAGGTGCAGGCATTAAAGCTGTTGAGCAAATATATCCGGGAGACCGGCAGAAGCCCTGTAGCGTTTAATCTTGAACGGTTGCAGGATAGCAGGAGTAAACCCGCCTGGCTAACCAAAGCAGAAATAGAGAAGCTGTATGATGCTTGTTCCTCCCCTTCGGGGAGGTCAGGAGGGGCTATTTTAGGCATAAGAGACAGGGCTATGCTGGCAGTATATTACGGTTGCGGGTTACGACTGAATGAAGGCGCATGCCTTGAAGTAAGCGACATTAACCAGTCAACAAAAGTGCTGCATGTGCGAAAAGGCAAAGGTTATAAAGAACGGTTTGTACCGGTAGCGGAAAAGAATTTTGAGGAACTGAAACTGTACCTGGATTATGCAAGACCGCAGTTGTTACAATCAAAGACCAATGCCTTTTTTATCGGAGCTAACAAAGGCGTTCAAATGAACAAGCAGAGCCTGTACATCCGTATCAAGGCATTGGCAAGAAAAGCCCGTATATACTCCCCTTCAGGGGATGGGGGCAAAAAGAAGGTAGGTACGCATACCTTACGCCACAGCATAGCCACCCATCTTTTACAAAGCGGTATGAAGCTGGAAATGATACAACAGTTCTTAGGGCATGGCGACTTAGACAGCACACAAATCTATACTCACTTAGCAAACGAATCGTTATGACATTTACAGCATACTTACAGCAAAAACAATACAGCGGGTCAACAGTAAGCCGTTACACGGAAGGGATAGAAAACTTTTTAACCTGGTTGCACCAGGAAGATATAAAGGACGAACTATTTACTTACAATGAGCTGCTCGATTTTATGCGCTACTGCCACAGCAAAGGCATCAGTAAAAGAAGCGTTCACAATATACTTTGTATGATAAGGCATTACTGCAATTACCTGATCAGCGAAGGCAGGCGACATGATAACCCGGCAGCCGGTGTTTTTATCAAAGGACTGATCAGGAAGCTGCCAACAAATCTTTTAAACACCGAAGAGCTGGAAGAACTGTATAAACAATACAGCATACAGTTGAGTGTGGACAGCAGTAAGAAAATAATGTTAGGGCTGATGATATACCAGGGTGTAACGGTTGGAGAAATTATGAGACTGCAAAAGCATCACTTTAAACTGAAAGACGGAAAAGTTTTTATTAAAGCAACGAAACGAACCAATGAAAGGCTGTTAGACCTGAAAGCTGTACAGATGCCGGAACTGCAAAGTTTTTTACAGCGAAATAAGTTTACAGAAGGAGCATTGTTCAGGGAGTTTTGTAAATCACCTGTAAGTGAAACCAATATCCATAACCGGTTACAGTATATGTTTAAACAGTTGAGACAACTCAATGCAAAAGTGATCAATGCCAAACAGATCCGCAGCAGTGTAATAACGGAATGGTTAAGAAAAGATCATCTTCGCCAGGTGCAGTATATGGCCGGTCATAAGTATGTAAGCTCCACCATGCGATACCAGACCAATAATCTCGATGACCTGCAAAGCGAACTTGAACGACATCACCCGATGAGCTAAGACCCACTCACAACACGGCCCGGGCTTTTACCAGCACACAGAACCAGCACACAAAAGCCCCTGCATTGTTGCCGCCCTGCCACCCGTTTTTTTGTCGCTTGCCAGACGCTTCATGCAGCACATTGCCACTGCCACAAAGCTATCGCACGGGAGCCATCATTGCAGCGTCAAAGAGCTGCATGGCTGACGGCTTCACAAGCCACAAAAAAGCCCACACACAGGCGGAAGCTACTTAAACATAATATGCTCTTATAGGTGCGCTTCGCACAGCCCCTTGCCACCCTCATGCAAGCATGCCAACGCCCGCCCGACCCACAGGGGCGTGGCACGGGGCTGTCCTATAAGCACATTATGTTAAGTATCCAACAATGCAGCCCCCGCTAACAAGCCATCACGCCAAACCCATGCTATTGTTAGCGGGGAGCCGTGCCCGTCCATCGCACCCGGACTGCAGTACAGCGATCAGCAGCAGTATATATTTTTTAATCTCCGGTAACACCGAAAGCCTCCTGCCGTGAATAAAAATGCTTTAGCAAAGATATTGCGGCAAGCCAACGCCCGCCCGACCCACAGGGGCGTGGCACAGGGCCGCCAAAAGGCACCAAAAAAAGCTGCGCCTATGTCCTCGGCCTGATACCCTACACCGGCTTTTGGAAGTGTTTGTATCTGCTGTGGTATGGCCTTTTTTTGGCTCTGCTTTTGGCAAACGCTCTTGCCGCTAATGGCTGGTCGCTAAGCATTTTTTGCTGCATTTTATTTTTTATCACTTTAAAGTTTACGACCATGAACACAGTTAAAAATCACAAGCACACTTACAGCCTATGGTATCTGCAACCCCGCCTGGGAGCAGATTACGGCACTTTCCATTGCGATAAATGCCGCAGGGTATTTTATCACAGTCCTTCCACCATATATTACGATGACAGGGAAAAATACGGCTGTTGCTGCGGTTATTGCACCAATGAGATGATTTACAATGACTGGAACGAAAGACCGTATGAATAAGTAAAAAATCAGGCAATCAGTGCCTGATTTTTTCTTTTCAATTGAAAAGAAAAAACCCTATTTTTAGGGCTGTAATGAAGTTCTTTGACTGATGCCCGGGCGTTGGGGAGGTTTTTGGAAAAGCATCAAAATGGGGTTGGTAATTATTATCCATTCGGGCTGAC
>CAKSVK010000148.1 GCA_934502905.1 uncultured Chitinophagaceae bacterium | reverse complement strand
CCTGTAATGAGCCGAATATTTATTTTATTTGGCTCATTTTTATACTATTTTTGAGCCGAATATCTGATATAATCGGCTCATGATAAAGTATAACTGGCAACAATCCGACTGGACGCAATTTACATTCATGCAAGGTACTGCAGAGGATGAACTCCTTATTTTTAGCGAAAAAGTAGGGTGGGTATCGGGTATTTTGGAAGGATTACCGGCGGAAACCAGGCAGGAGGTTATCGTTGATATCATCCTGGCAGAGGCGATTAAAACCTCCGAAATAGAAGGCGAATACCCCAGCAGGAAAGATGTTCTTTCTTCTATTCGCAGGAATTTAGGGTTGCATACCAGCCAGGAATATATTAAAGACAAAACGGCTGCCGGCCTAGGCGAATTGATGATTGATGTGCGGAAAACGTTTAAAGAGTCGTTGACGGAAGAAAAGCTTTTTGCATGGCACCGCATGTTGCTTGGTGAAGACAAGAGCATAAAAGCCGGTCAGTGGCGTACCCATGAAGACCCTATGCAAGTGGTTTCGGGCGCAATGGGCAAGACCCGGGTGCATTATGAGGCGTCGCCTTCATCAAGGGTTCCTGCCGAAATGAAAAAATTTATCCGCTGGTTCAATGAAACAGCCCCCGGGGGTAGGAAAGAGATCAAAAAAGCCCCTGTGCGTTCAGCCATCGCGCATCTCTATTTTGAAACCATTCATCCTTTTGAAGATGGCAATGGAAGGATCGGACGCGCTATTGCCGAAAAAGCGTTATCACAAACGATTGGTCGCCCCGTGATGTTGAGCTTATCCCGAACAATAGAAGCTAATAAAAATGCCTATTATACAGCTCTGGAAAAGGCACAACAATCAAACGAGATAACACAGTGGATACTGTATTTTGTCCGCACAACGCTTGATGCGCAAATCGAAGCGGAAAGTCAGATTGAATTCACATTGAAGAAAACAAAGTTTTTTGACCGCTTCAAAGATCAATTGAACGAGCGCCAAATGATGGTTATTCGAAGAATGCTTGAAGAAGGGCCCAGTGGCTTTGAAGGCGGCATGAACGCCAGAAAATATATCGGTATAACCAAAACATCCAAAGCCACAGCAACAAGGGATATGCAGGAGTTGCTGGAAATCGGCGCATTTATTCCCGCAGGTAAAGCAGGGGGCAGAAGCACCAGCTATCAGGTGAATTTTTAATATGCTCTAAAATAATTATACTTTGTATATATCACCAGGGGGATAAAATAATCTAATCCAGCTTTTCTAATTTTTCGATTTGCCGCTTATCGAAATAAAAAAGAATGAATCAGGGGTATTCCAAGCATGTCCATGCGTAGGGGTATTTAATTTCTACATCTTAGAGAGAGCTGATCCTGTTCAAGAATAATCCGATTTTTACCGCTCCAGGGAAATTTTGAAAACGGTGATCCTGGCAGCTATAAGTTTGGTATTATCGGCATAATTCGGGGAAACCGCCCGGCAGGCTGAATAAAACGATACGAGACAGGCACCTGAAATGATCCTAAAAGCGCCACAGAAATATTCCCGTAGAGATTTGGGAGTGTAAATTTTTTAGTTAAATTGCTCTTTAAGTGCCAACAAATTTCCATTACAATTTGGTGTAATGCCCTTGAATACTGTTCATATTGATACCTGGAACTCGCTTTTGAGCAATCAGCAATCTTCATTGGAAGAGTTGTATAACCAGCACTATATAGGACTGTTGAACTATGGCGTTAAATTTACCCGGCAACCTGAACTGACAAAGGATTGCATTTTCCAGCTTTTCCTGACCTTATGGGATAACCGGGCAAAACTTCCTCCTGTAACAAATGTGCGCTCCTACCTCCTCACCTGTTTGCACCGGGAGCTTCTGTCTCACATAAATAAAAATAAATATACCGGATTGGATAATGCGACATGGTCTGAGTTTTATCCTGATAGAGAGTTTTCCTATGAAGATATTTTGATCCAGTCGCAATATAACCGGGATATCAGGAAGAAAGTAATAATTGCTTTTGATGGTTTGTCTCCGAGGGAGAAAGAACTGTTGCGGTTGAAATTTTTTGAAGACCGGAACTATGATGAAATTGCAGATACCTGTAATATCACTAAAAGAACAGCCTACAATATAATACATGCAGCACTAAAAACCCTCAAGCAGTCTTTAAATCGCCATACGCAAAATAAGAAAAAGGCAGGTACTGTATTAACCGCCCTGAAAAGCATTTTTTTCTGACTTCTTTTATAGGGATACCTGCCATAATGCCTTTTTTAAAAAATTTCTTATTTCTTCATAGTAAAACGGGCTGAACAGCTACTCAATAGTAAAACAGCCATTATGCATTATCTCTCCTTTAGTGCAGAGGACTTTGCCCTGGATGCTTCATTTCGTAACTATTGTGTAAAAGCCAATGATGCAGATATTCATTTTTGGGAACAATGGATTGAAAATAATCCCTCAAAAAAAGAGGAGGTATGGCAGGCCAAACAAATGGTTTTGCTTTTAAGCGGAGGGCATAGTGAACATCAGCTTACAGCGGACAGGCTGCGCTTTAAGGAAATGATGACAAAACATTTAGGAAATACTTTCCCGGACAAACCCCATGCTTCCCCGGTAGTAAAGTTAAGGAAACATATCTTCAGGGCTGCTGTGGCAATTGCTGCATTTGCCGCCATTACAGCGCTGGGCATGTTATTCCGGGATAAAACCTACCAGTCTTCCTATAAAACATTTGCAGCAAGTAAGGCAGGTGAAAAAAAGTTTTTTTTATTGGCGGATGGTACAAAGGTTACACTGAATGCCGGTAGTAACATTGATATATCTGAAAGCTTTAACAAATCAACCAGGGAAATAAGGTTAAATGGAGAGGCTTTTTTTGAAGTTGCTCATAATAAAGACAAGCCTTTTATTATTCATACACAGACCATGAATATCAAGGTATTGGGTACGACGTTCAATGTAAAAGCCTATGCCGAGGACAATATTATGGAAACATCCCTCATCGAAGGTTCCGTTGAAGTGGGAATGAACAACTCCAGGGAAAAGGTGATACTTAAGCCCAGTGAGAAAATTATACTACCCAATAAAGCTGCAAAGGAAAACAGGGTTACGCATAACGAAAATGCAAAATCTTATATCATCCAGAACCTGACATACGATCAGACAGATAGCAGCTTCGCCGAAATATCCTGGAAAGAGAGCCGCCTGGTATTTACCGACCAAAGTTTTGAAGAGCTGGCAAAAACACTTGAGCGGTGGTATAATATCCATATCAGATTTGATGATGAATCCACCCGGGCATTCAGGTTTACCGCCACATTTGAAGATAAGAGCATTGTGCAGGTGCTGGATGCATTACGGTTATCAAGACAATTCAGGTACACAATAAAGGAAAACGAAATAATTATAGATAAATAGCTGATAATATTAAAGGAGAAATGTTGACGCATTTCCCCTTTTGAAGTTTTTGAGGTAATACTTTTTAGAGAGGGGTACTACCTCATTGTAAACTTAAACTTGTATAAAAATATGAAAAAAATGCTACAAAAGCGGTGGCACCTGCGTGCTGCTATGCTTACCAAAATTGTATTGCGTATGAAACTAACTGCAATTATCATTGTATCCTGCTTACAGGTATATGCCACAGGGTACTCGCAGGACGCAAAAGTGACGATCAACCTGCAAAATGTAACTATAAGCGCTGCTTTAAAAACCATAGAGCGTAAATCCAGCTATAAATTTGTCTATTCCACCAATTTTTTCCCGGCGACTTCCACCATTAGTATAAATGTAAAGGAAACCCCCGTCAGCGCTGTTCTTACTACGATCCTTCAAAATACCGGCTTTGTTTTTAAAAGAATGGATGACGATCTTATTGTTATCACGTCCAAGGAGAATTTGGCGAATGCGGATATTGTGGTCAAAGGCAGGGTAGCGGATGCTAACGGAACACCCCTGGCAGGTATTACCGTGAGCGTTGAAAACAGTAATGTTCAAACCGCTACCGACAACATGGGGACATTCACCATCAATGCGCCGGAAAATGCGGTATTGATCTTTACAGGCATTGGTTATACGACAGAAAGAATTGCTGTTGATGGCAAAAACGAGGTCAATGTAGTACTGAATGCAAGTGCCAGGGGACTTGATGAAGTAGTTGTGATCGGGTATGGACAACGTATGAAAAAAGATGTAACGGGAGCCTTATCAACAGTTTCCTCCAAGGATATAGCAAGAAGTACCGCCATGACACCTGAGCTTGCCCTGCAGGGAAACGCTCCGGGGGTTTTCGTAGAGTCCGGGGGTGGTGAACCGGGTGCGAGACCTACCGTAAGGATCCGGGGGGTAAATACTTTTGGATATGCCGAGCCTTTATATGTAATTGATGGTATTCCTATCTATGAGGGAGGTGCAGGTGTTTCAGATGGCGCGGTTGGAGACATCAGGTCTCCCATCAATATATTTTCAAAATTCAATCCTGCAGATATAGAATCGATCAGCGTACTGAAAGACGCTTCTGCAGCGGCCATTTACGGTGTAAGAGCTTCTAACGGTGTGATCCTTATTACCACCAAAAGAGGAAAAACCGGTAAGCCGCGGGTTGAATTTTCCGGCTCCTACGCTTCCCAGAATATTGCAAAAACGATCCCGCTGATAAATACACAGCAATATATGGCATTGACCAAAGAGCTTTATAATGCCCGCCCTGACGCGGGGATAAGTTATGCTGAACGCTTTGGACCGCTTTATGATGAAAGCAGCAGCCAGTATGTAGGAAACAATCCTACTTACGATTGGGTGGGCGAATTGAAAAACAAGAACGCTCCTATCAGGGATTATAGCGTACGGGCTTCCGGCGGAACCGAAAATTTTAATTATTACTTCTCTGCCGGTTACCAGAAAACGGAAAGTCCTTTAAAAGGCAATAACCTGGAACGCTATTCCGTAGCAACAAATATTGAGTCGAAAATATCAAAATACATCCAGACAGGATTAACAGTAAGGTTGATACATCAAAAGGGGATGAATAATACCCAGGCTGACCTTGGTACCATGATGTCTACCATCCCTTTTCAGCCTATATACAACCCCAACGGTCCTCATGGATTTGAAAGGGTTACCTCAGGAAGCTTTGTCCCTAACCCGGACTACGATCCTTCTTTACTCAACCCCGGTGCTCCTTACAATTTTGCCGCCGGAGATCCTCTTTTATTATGGGGACAACAAACAAGGTATAATGTATTTGCCTTTCAGCATCTGAATTCAACCAACTATGAATTAAATAATATTATCGGGAATGCATTTGTGCAGGTAGAACCCATACCCGGTTTAAAAATAAAAGGTTCATTAGGCGGAGAATATTATGTGAACCTGCGCAAGCAATGGAACAGCAACGAGATATGGATGTTCTCGCAGACTCCCCAAAACCCTTATGCGGGGCAGAATGGTCTTGCAAAGGGCAACTACGGTGAACGGCAGACAAAAACACCTAACCTCAATAAGGAATTAATGGTAACCTTTAACCGGAATATTTTCAACGATCATAATATTGATATTCTCCTGGGAGCACAGCAGCAAGAGGCACAATGGTATTCCAGCGGCTTAAGTGGGAATGTGAATTATACCGATCCGCAGTTCAGGTCCATATCCAATATACCACCCTATACCCAGGGATCTGCCGGCATTATGCAGGAAGACGCGCTGATTGGGTATGTAGGCAGGTTAAGCTATAAATTCAAAGACAAATATTACCTGGATGGCACTTTCAGGCGCGATGGTTCTTCAAGATTAGCTCCCGGTTATAAGTGGGATAATTTTACGTCTTTTGCAGCAGCCTGGCGTATATCAAGCGAAAATTTCTTTCCCAAAACATCTTTCATTGATGATCTTAAGATCAGGGGCGGATGGGGTAAGCTGGGTAATTACCAGTCTGCCCGCTATTATGCTTACTTATCTGCGGTATCGCTTACGCCGGATTATTCATTTGGCTCTGGTAACGGGGACGGGTTTGGCACACAATTGCAGGGTGCGGCATTGCCCAATTTTGCAAACAATACATTAAGCTGGGAAAAGCTTCGCACTACAAGTATTGGAATAGATGCGATCCTTTTCAATAATAAAGTAAACCTGACAGCTGAATACTATAACAAAACAACCTTTGACATTATACAGTCTGTTTCATTGCCGCCTAATACCGGTGTAGAAGTGCCGGCAGACCTTAATATCGGTCAGGTGCGTAACACTGGCTTTGAATTGCAGGTAGGATATAACACCCAAATTGGTGCGGTGAACTTTAATGCTGCTGCTAACCTGACCACTGTTAATAACAAGGTGGTTAAATTATATGGAGGCACACCTTTAGGAGGAGAATATGGAAGAATAGAAGAAGGATACTCCATGTTTTATTTATGGGGGTATAAAACAGGGGGCGTATTCCAAAACCAGGCAGAGATAGATGCGTGGAGAGCGAAGTATGCCGATGCCAATATTGGTCAAAGCACGAGCAACCCCAGTGGTGGTTATGCCTATGCACCCGGAGATATGTATTTCCAGGACGTTTATGGCGATCCCCAGGACGCCACGGAACGATACAGCAAAACACCCGATGGTGTAATAAATGGTAATGACAGAACGTATTTGGGTAAAACAATCCCGGGATACTACTATGGCTTTAATGTAGGAGCTAATTATAAAGGGTTTGATCTGAACATCTTTTTCCAGGGAGTGGGAGATGTTCAAAAATACAATAGTATACGGTCCGGGCTGGAATCAATGAGCGGATTGGCTGGTCAAGCGGCAACAACGCTTAACCGCTGGACTGAGCAAAACCCTTCCGCCACTATGCCAAGGGCCGTGTATGGAGACCCGGCAAGCGCTACAAGGTTCTCTGACCGTTTTGTTGAAAATGCATCTTACCTGCGGTTAAAAAATACGCAGATCGGGTATA
The DNA here is from genome assembly GCA_934502905.1 of uncultured Chitinophagaceae bacterium. Lineage (GTDB taxonomy): Bacteria > Bacteroidota > Bacteroidia > Chitinophagales > Chitinophagaceae > Agriterribacter. The sequence goes on along the minus strand of CAKSVK010000148.1, from coordinate 1,592 downwards.
CCCTGCCAAAACAATTACTGGCGAAGCTGCAGTTTGTTCAAAGCTTCAGGATCTACATAAGCGCTGTAAACCTGGTGACTTTCACAAAGTATACAGGGCTGGATCCTGAGAATGATCTTATTCCTCCAACACGTCAGTTACAGTTTGGTGTAAGCGCTACTTTCTAAAACGACTTAAATCTCTAACAAAATGAAATCGATCATAAAATATATCACTATCGTTGCCGGCGCACTTGCGCTTACAACATCATGCAATAAATCGAAGCTTGATCTTCTACCGCATGGACCTACAGAGTTTTCCTATTTCCAGGAGGAAGCAGACTTTAATAAGGCAGTCATAGGCGTATATGCAAAAATGAATGATGCCTACTGGTTTCGCGCAAGCGGCTGGAGCTGCACAGTTCCTATTTTTATTTTACCGGGAGACGATGTAACAACCACTGAAGACGAAGACTTCGAGACCTTTGGACGCATTCAGCCCGGTAATGGCAGGTTAAGTGACTTTTACAGGGTGTGGTACAGGATGATTGCAAGGGCTAATGTAGTGCTCGAGAAAATTGAAGAGGAAGAGGGTATTTATACAACACCCGGACTGAAGGACTATCATAAAGGTGAAGCTCTTTTTCTGAGGGGTTACTCTTACTATATCCTATGGAACTATTTTGGAACAGCGCCCCTCGTAACCTCCAGGGTCACCTCTTCCGATCAGTTTACACCACCCAGCTCAACGGGTACCCAATTGCTGGATCAGGCAATCACAGATTTTGAAGGAGCGGCATCCTTATTGCCGGAAAGCTGGAGCAGTGCCAACAGGGGAAGGGCTACTAAAAACTCTGCAAGGGGAATGTTAGGAAAATCCCTGGTTTTCAGGGCCTCGTCGAGTGGTACCTCAGGTGACTATACGCAGGCCATCAGCGCATTTGATGCGATCGCCGGCGTTTCGCTGGTACCCGATTTTGGAGATAACTTTGCTGTTGATACGGAGAATAACAGCGAATCTCTTTTTGAATACCAGTCAACGCAGGCATTTGCTTTCAATAACGTATGGTTAGATAATGACTTCGACAACCCGATAGGAAACCTGTCTGTGTTCTGGGGTTACTATGATAATAATAACGGGCTCTATGGTAAGCTTCCGTTTTCTGCAACTAATAAGCTGGCAGCGGCTTTCGAAGAAGGCGATCCGAGAAAGGAGGAGACCCTGAACCCTGCTGACAATATGATCAGAAAATATGTATCCAGGAACCAGCTTGACCAGGCCGGCGTAGGTTCCGTTAACAATCCCCGTATACTCAGATATGCGGATGTGCTGTTGCTGAAAGCAGAAGCTGTTTTGCAGTCAGGAGGCAGTACGAGCGCCGCTATTGAGCTGATAAACCAGGTTAGAGCCAGGGCACGCAATATGGGAAATGGAACAGTACCTGCTGATTATGCTACTACTCAAACTGACAAAAATGTAATTATGGAGTGGATCATGAATGAGCGGTTTTTGGAACTGAGTGGTGAAGGTCAGCGTTGGTTCGATCTGAAAAGGTGGCATATGCAGGGAGCCATTACGCTGAACAACGCCTATTTTAGCTCCAGGGCAACCAC
>CAKSVK010000147.1 GCA_934502905.1 uncultured Chitinophagaceae bacterium | reverse complement strand
ATAATAAAGTCTACTCCCTCGATGTTTTTTGATTTCAGGGGAGAAAGATGCTGCAAGGAAGGATAAGTGGTTACCGGGCGAATATTGGCATATAGTTGCAAGGCCTTGCGCAGCTTCAGCAATCCCTGCTCCGGGCGCACTTTGGCAGCAGGATCGTTGTCATATTTGGGATGCCCGATGGCGCCGAACAATACGCCATCACTGTTCAGGCAGGCTTCGATAGTCTCATCGGGTAACGGGTTGCCGGTTTTATCAATGGCATCCGCCCCCATCAGGTTATAGGTATAAACAAACTCGTGGTTAAATGTTTTTGCCACTGCATTCAGCACATTAATGGACTGTTGTGTTACTTCCGGACCGATGCCGTCTCCAAATATTACTGCAATATTCTTTTTCATTTTCTGGTTGTACCTTATAAGGCGTTTTAAAAAGTTCGTTGTTGTTCGTATGCCTCAATTTCCGGTTTTATGCTCAACAGGTAATCTATATCGTCATAGCCGTTCAGCAGGCAGGTCTTCTTATAGGAGTTGATATCAAAGTCTGCCTGCTCATCCGTAGATAAGATCCTGATATATTGCTGCTCCAGGTTTACCTCCAGCTCGGTTGCTGGATCTTTTTCAATAGCATCAAATATCTTTTGCAGGAAGGCTTCGGTTACCAATACCGGCAACAGGAAGTTGTTCAGCGCATTATTCTTGAAAATATCAGCGAAAAAGCTGCTCACCACCACATCAAAACCATAGTCTTTGATAGCCCAGGCAGCATGCTCTCGGCTGGAACCACAACCAAAATTTTTACCGGCTACCAATATTTTTCCAAAATATTTCGGATCATTCAGGGTAAAGTCCGGCTTGGGCTGGCTTTCATCATCATTGAAAAAACGCCAGTCCCGGAACAGGTTTTTGCCAAAGCCTTCACGGCTGGTAGCCTTCAAAAAACGGGCAGGAATGATCTGGTCGGTATCTATGTTCTCTATGTCTACCGGTACCGCCCTGTTTTTTATGATGTTGATCGCTTTACTCATTTAGTGATTGCTGATTTGTGATTGCTGATTTGTGATTGCTGATGTATGATATGTGATATATGATTACGAACCGATCCTGGCTTTGATGCCTGCCACGAGGAATTCTTATCAATGTCCGGTTTTTTATTTTTTTGACATTTTAAATCAGTTCCCGCACATCCGCGACTTCTCCGGTGATGGCTGCTGCTGCCGCGGTTAAAGGACTTGCCAGCAAAGTCCTGGCATTCGGTCCCTGTCTGCCTTCGAAATTCCTGTTGGAAGTAGAAATGCAGTATTTACCGGCGGGGATCTTATCTTCATTCATGCCCAAACAAGCCGAACAACCGGGCTGCCGCAGGATAAAGCCTGCCTCTTCAAATACCTGGTTGATACCTTCTTCTATGGCTTGTTTTTCTACCTGCTTGCTGCCGGGCACCACCCATACTTCTACGTTATCCGCTTTCTTTTTGCCTTTCACAAAAGACGCCACCATGCGCAGGTCTTCAATACGGCTGTTGGTGCAACTGCCTATAAATACATAATCAATTTTCTTACCTTTTATGTTATCGCCGGGTTCCAGCCCCATGTATTTCAGGGATTTCTCAAAAGAAGGTTTTTCTTTTTCATCGATCTCCGACAACACAGGCACATGCCCGGTTACGCCTACTCCCATACCCGGGTTGGTTCCGTAGGTGATCATGGGCTCTATATCTTCCGCTTTTATATGCAGCTCGGTATCAAATACAGCGCCTTCATCGCTGTACAATGTTTTCCAGTATTCCATTTTTTCGTCCCACACGGCTCCCTTCGGGGCAAACTCACGGCCCTCCATATACGAATAAGTCACTTCATCAGGGGCTATCATGCCGCAGCGGGCACCCATTTCAATGCTCATATTACAAATGGTCATCCGGGCTTCCATTGATAATGCCCTGATGGCAGAACCGGCATATTCCACCGCATAACCGGTAGCGCCACTCGCAGATATCTGCGATATGATATAGAGAATAATATCCTTTGACACCACACCTTTGTTCAGCTTACCCTCCACATTGATACGCATCAGCTTCGGCTTACTCTGCATCAGGCATTGGGTAGCCATCACCATTTCCACTTCGCTGGTACCGATACCAAAAGCAATAGTGCCAAAAGCACCGTGTGTAGAAGTATGGCTATCGCCGCACACCATAGTCATACCGGGCTGGGTGATGCCCAGTTCGGGGCCGATCACGTGTACGATACCCTGGTAGGGATGCCCTAATCCGTATAACTCAATACCGAATTCGGTGCAATTGCTTTTAAGCTGCTCCACCTGCAAACGGGAAAGCTCTTCTTTAATAGGCAGGTGCTGGTTTAACGTAGGTACATTGTGGTCTGCGGTCGCTACGATCTGTCCGGGGCGAAACAACCCTATACCTCTTTTCTTCAAACCCTGGAAAGCCTGCGGACTGGTTACCTCGTGGATGAGGTGCTTGTCGATGTACAATACGGAAGGACCTCCTTCAATTGTTTTCACCACATGCTTTTCCCAGATCTTATCAAATAATGTTTTTGCCATTTAGAATTTTTTAAATGAAGCGTGACGCCGGAGCGCCACGCCAACCAGAGTGCTTAACGCAACATGAGAAAACATCTGCTTATTATGCAAGTGCTACTTCCGGATTATTGTCAGCGGCCAATTGCTTCAGATCCTCATCACTTACTTCTTTCTTAATATCGGCCATCTGTAAAAAAGCCTGGTACAGGACATCAATTTCATCGCGGCTAAAATCAAAGCCCAGCTTCTGGAAACGATGTGCCAGTGCGGAACGGCCGCTTCTCGCAGTCAATACGATCTTGGATCCGTCTGCACCTACCTGCTCAGGGCGGATAATTTCATAGTTCTCGGCATTTTTTAAGAACCCATCCTGGTGAATACCGGAAGAATGGGCAAAAGCATTGCTGCCTACGATCGCCTTATTGGGCTGCACCGGCATCCGCATAGTGTCGGACACCAGCCTGCTCATCGGATTCAGCAATTCAGTCTTAATATTGGTATATAACCCTAAGGATTCGTGTTGCTTCAGCACCATCACCACCTCTTCCAGGGAAGTGTTTCCTGCTCTTTCACCCAGTCCGTTGATGGTACATTCTATCTGGCGTGCCCCGTTCATAACACCTGCGATGGAGTTGGCAGTAGCCAGCCCAAGGTCATTGTGGCAGTGGCAGGAGAGGATCGCCTTATCCACGTTCGGCACATTATTAATAAGGTAAGCTATCTTTTCGCCATATTGATGCGGCAGGCAGTAGCCGGTGGTATCCGGAATATTTACCACTGTAGCGCCCGCTGCTATGACGGTTTCTACCACTTTTGCCAGGAACTCCAGGTCCGCTCTTCCGGCATCTTCCCCGTAAAACTCCACATCGTCCACAAAACTTCTCGCAAATTTTACGGCTTCGGCCGCCCTCACCAGGATATCTTCCCGGGTGGTATTGAATTTTGTTTTGATATGCAGGTCGGAAACACCTATACCGGTATGAATACGGGGGCGTTTAGCGCCTTTGAGCGCCGCAGCGGCTACTTCAATGTCTTTTTTAACTGCGCGGGTGAGTCCGCAAACGGTTGCATCTTTTATTACGGCAGATATTTGCTGTACAGATTCAAAATCTCCGGGACTTGATATCGGGAAGCCTGCTTCTATAATATCCACGCCAAGGTTTTCCAGCGCCAGCGCCAGCTCTACCTTTTCTTTGGTATTCAACTTACATCCGGGCACCTGCTCGCCATCCCGCAGGGTCGTATCGAAAATATGAATCTTTTGTGGAGCCATAGTTAAGTTTTAAGTGAAATAATGGCAGCGTTTGGTTACGAAATCGTTCTTAATATACTTATAAAATCGGAAATTTGCTTCGTGTAAGCGAATTTACCGGTTAGTAAACTCCTCCAAAAGCCAATTTAAAGGAGTTATTACGCTGCGTAAAAATACTTAATTTAAGGAAAAGCCCCTTCCAGAAAGGGTTTGAGAGAAATATCATTACGATGCCCAAACGATCAACAGACGAACTTTTTCAGCTCATCAAGTCCCTGGAAAAAGCGGAAAAGCGGAATTTTAAGCTTTTTGTGCAGCGGAATGCCAGCGGAACCGACATGAAGACCGTGCAACTGTTCGATGCGCTGGATAAGCTGGACGACTACGACGAGGAGGCATTGCTGCGCCGGAACAAGGATATCAAAAAACAGCAGTTGTCCAACCTGAAAGCTTCGTTGTACCGGCAGATCCTGGCCAGCATCCGCATCTTAAAGGACGATACCATCCAGTTGCAACTGAATGAGCTGATGGATTATGCCCGCATTCTTTACAACAAGGGACTGTACCTGCAGGCGCTCAAAACGCTGGACAGGATCAAGGAAGAAGCCAGGAACAGTCACCAGTTGACCTATTGCCTGCAGGCGCTGCTTTTTGAGAAAAAAATAGAATCACTGTACATCACAAGAAGCATTGAAAACCGGGCGGAAGTAATTACCAGGGAAGTGGAATCGGTGGATGACCAGGTATCTATGGTGAACCGGCTGTCCAACCTGGCGCTTCATCTTTACAGCTGGTATATCCGGCTGGGCCATGCCCGCGACGAGAAAGACAGGATCGCGGTAAAAGCATTCTTCGAAAGTAACCTTCCCAAAAACAGTAACCTCTATAAGGGGTTTTACGAGCAGCATTACCTCTATCAAAGTTATTGCTGGTACGGCTTTATCCTGCAGGACCTGCTCATGTATTACCGTTACTGCCAGAAATGGGTAGACGCATTTGAACGGGAACCTGCGATGAAAACCGTGGATACACAGATGTACCTCAAGGGAATGCACAACCTCCTGAACGCCCATTTTATGCTGCTGAACTATGATAAGTTTGACTGCACAATTAAAAAGCTGGAAGCCTTTTATCACTCCAAAGAAGTGAACAGCAACGACAACAACCGGATACAGACCTTTATATACCTGTATACCGCCAAGGTAAACCAGCATTTCCTGGAAGGCAATTTCACAGAGGGACTGAAGCTGGTGCCGGAGATAGAAGGAAAAATAAATGAGTTCCGGTTGAAAATGGACCGGCACCGCATCCTGGTATTCTATTATAAGATAGCGAGCCTGTATTTCGGAAGCGGCAACAACGAAAAGGCAATCGAATACCTGAACAGGATCATCAACCTGCGGGTGGACCTTCGTACCGACCTGCAGTGTTACTCACGCCTGCTGCACCTGATCGCTCATTACGAGCTGGGCAACTACGACCTGCTGGAATACCTGATCAAATCCGTGTACCGCTTTATGGCCAAGATGCAGAACCTGAGCGTGGTGGAGGAAGAAATATTCCGCTTCCTGCGCAAGTCTTTCCACCTGGACAAGAAACAGGTAAAAACAGCCTTCATAGCCCTGAAGGCCAAGCTGGAAAAATACAAGGACAACCCGCTGGAAAGCCGCTCTTTTATGTACCTGGATATCATCTCCTGGCTGGAAAGTAAGATCAAAAACGTGCCGGTGCAGGATATCATCCGGGAAAAATACCTGAAGGTGATTGCGAATAACCAGAAGCATGGATGAGTGGTTAGTAGGAAGTGGTCAGTGAAAAGTAGGAAGTGGTTAGTGGGAAGACGCAAGTTTCAGGATGCAGGGAGCAGGACGCGCAATGTGCTGATTTGAAAATGTTTTAAGACCTGGGACTTGCGACCTTACCGGGGATCCAGGTCACAGGTTGCAAGAAGCAGGCACCACCTGCAACTTAAGACCTACTTACTACTCTCTACTTCCCACTTACAACTTTCATTTTTCTTTCCCCCATTCTCACAAAATATCTCTAAATTACTATACGGCATTAACCCCGGTCCTGTGACTGAGGAGGCGAAGCTGTGACCCTTATTGATATGAAACAACTAACATTGCAACCGATAATGCACCGTGGAAAGGAATGTATCTGCATACGATTTCCTCATGACCCGGCATTGCAAACCACGATAAGATCGCTACGGAATGCAAGATGGAGCCAAACACATAAGTGCTGGTACCTTCCCCTGAGCTCCGATTACCTGAATGTACTGACTGCTGCATGCGGGGGAAACGTAACGGTTGACGTCACTGCAGTTTCAGAATACCTGAAGCAAAAAGTGCGTTCACCACGCCTGGTCCAATCGCTGCTAACCGACCATCCTGATACAGGCATGTATGCTGAAATATCCCAGGAGAACTTTCAGTCCAAACAAAATGCAAAAGAGCTACCAAGCCAACGTTCCCATCGACAGAACAGACAAATAAAATCAAAGAAGGAGGTAGCAGATAACAAGGTAATGACGGCTGAACAGCTTTGTTTGAACATTTGTACAAAGTTGAACAGAAGAAATCCTATTCAACGTCTGTACTAAAAATCCGCACTACTTAATCTGTTGCGTACAACTCTATTGACATGTAAACCTTATTTACGAAAATATTACAAAGCCCAAACTGTTAATTTTTAAAATTTTAGCAAAAAAAGCTTTAAGTGCATAATGTATAATGTTGTAGTTTTTGACATTTAGATTATTAGAATTAAATCTTTGATATGCGAAAATCAGAAATGCCTCTTTTTATACAGGCTATGTATGGAACTATTCTAAGCGTTAGCTTTTATAGAATTGTTCTTCCTACCTCTGGCGATATGCAATTCGCATTGTCATTCCGTGAAATTTTGAAACTCTTGGAAAGCGTGGCGCTATTTAAATTATTGTTATTTGGATTTACTTTGTTGATAGCGAGTCATGATTGGTTTAGTTATCATAGAGAAAAAAGTATAGACAAAGACGAAAACAAATTTTGGGAATATCTTCCTCAAATTTTTGGTTTGTTTTTTATGTCGCAAATGTTTGTTTCAGTCGAATTTTTAAAACTTAATTATTGGTTTGCTTTTGGGTTCTGGTATACGGTATGCAATGTCATTCATCTTATTATCCACAAGAAATCAAGTGATGAGTCCGTAGCAGTTCGGAAATTTAAGTGGAGGAAATATATTGTACATCTTTTAGTTAGTATTGCCGGATATCTCATTTTCAATTATCATATTTTAGAAAACCGATACCTTGTTTTTCTTTGTGTAATTGCTATTGTGGTAATTTGCTGGATTAAAACGGAAAAAATATATAAAAAAGACATTACTGCAGCATCAACCACTGCTGAAAAAATTGATACATAAACTGCTATAACAAATGCAGAAATATTAGCGCAGACCGAACGAATAAATGCTTGGAAATTATTTGCAAAACCTGTAGAAGCTCAAAATCAAAAGTTAAAAAAAATTGAAGTAGAAATAGAGTTAGCGCAAAATATGGCAAAGGAAGAAAAAAAAATCAAGAAACAATTAACTGTAGAAAAAGAAAAAAATATTAAGCTTGAAGGTGAAATATCAGGACTCAAAAAAGCAGCAAAAAAATAACGAGAACGAAGAAATGGTTTAATCTGAGTCATTAAAAATCTATAACCTTATTTTCAGGCGAGAAAAAAACAAACAATCCTTATTATTCAAAAGCTTTTCTGAGAAACAAGGCAGCACACTCGACACAGTTTTTTACAAATACATTTTTGAAAACAAGCCATTTGCGTTTAGTGCAGAATATGACGAAAATTTAAATCTTTTATCTATGAAAGAAGAAATCGAAAACAAACTTGACACAAAACAAAATCAAAAACTATTATGTTTTCCGTGATACTCACAAAGGAATTAGAAACTTTTATATCGCAACAAACGACAAAACAGGTACGACAGAAGTTCTTAATCTCATAAAAAGTTCGGGACAACAAAGAACCTTTGACTTTGAAATACTGATAGATAAAGATTGGGGCCTATACAACGAGTTCAGAAAGAAAGTAACAAATGAATAAAAACAGTAACTAACAAAGATGGCGTCAAAAGGAATGACGTTCAAACGTGAAAATTCCTGCAGGCTTTACCCCCAAACGTCAGGTTTCAAAACTGTTTGGCACTATATCAATGAACATCGTACAAAAATGAAAAAGTTTAATCATCGATTTATAATTATTCATTGCATCTCGACCTTATTAAATTTTATAGCGTTTCAAGCCTTACCGGTAATATTTAATCTGACATATTTACCATTTGCAAATCAAAGATATCCCCAAGTAAATTTAAACTTTGCTATAGAACACAAGCTTTATATACTTGACATGTATCATTATATGACACTAGTTACCTTGTTATTGTTGTTAGGATTAATTTTATCTTTTATTCAATCAATTTTAGTATGTAGGAAATTACATCTTCATTGGTTAAACGCAGTAGCCGCAATCTTACTCGCAATTGTCGTATATATTGGTGGAAGATTATTTCAACCAGGACAAATATCTTATTACTTTAATTTTAAGAATAGCTATTTCGACATAGTATCTAAAACCTTCCCATTCTTAATAAGTAGTTTACTGTTAGTTTATTCACAAAAAATAAGAACTTTTATAAAGACAGCCAAATAACAAAAGAAAGTACGGCAGTCAACAAAAGGATTGATGCAAGCAAGCCTGACACAGCAACTTAAGCATTCATGCTTTTTTATTAAATTTGGTGCAAGACTGAAAGTTTGTGCATTGAAATCTGCCCGAGCGCCAAGATGCAGAACCACTATATACCAATTATGAAGAGCATCACATTCATAGTGTTATTATTTTTCGCGTCTGTTATACATGGACAGAGC
>CAKSVK010000146.1 GCA_934502905.1 uncultured Chitinophagaceae bacterium | reverse complement strand
AAGCAGTGTTATGGTAACGGCGGGAATGGGAGCAGCGTTTTCGTCCAGCACCAATCCTTCAATTTTGCTATCCTGGGCAACAAGTGCAGCCGGTAAAACGATTGCAGCCAGGATAGGCATTATAAATTTTCTCTTGCGCATAATAATTCTGATAATTATGCCGCAAAGGTTGATGGGGTATATTATTGGTTTGTTACCCCGTTCTTAATTAATTAAGAACTTAATATTATCAAATTGTTTCGGGTACACATGTTATCCACAATCCTGGTTCCCTGAGAAGAGTTATCAGGGTTGTTGCCCGGGAAAATACCCCTGCCTGCATCAGGTTTACAATAGTCGGTGTGGCATTTTAATTTACCGGGTATAGGTTCCGACCGGCAATAAATCCGGTCCGGACTTCGCCCGTTTTGCAAGGCCCAGGCCCTTGCTATTTTATTTACTGCGGGTGTTTTTCTGCCGAAGCACACTTCCTGCAAATCCTGCAGAAGATTGACTATTTTTAATCAGTTGTTGCATTATATGATTGATTTATAAAAATTTATATATTTTTATTTTTAAATAAATTATTGTAGGTTTTCTCATGTTATTTTCATATTATCAAATTGTTAACTCTCCTTTTTTCTTTTTCTGACCCTTCTATACCATTATTTTTGCAGGAAATTTCCAGATTATGCTTAATTCCATTATGAAATTGCTTCTTCCGAAAGACCGGATCTTTTACCAGTTGTTTGAAGAAGTATCTGTGAAAGTATTGGAAATGGGAAGAAAGCTGAAGGAAGTGGTACATGAGCATGATTATGACAAACGCTCTTCCATAGCTTCCCAGATAGAGGAGCTGGAGCATGTGAACGATGATCTTACCCATAAGATCTTTACAGAGCTGGGAAGAAATTTTATCACGCCTTTTGACCGGGAGGATATTCATTACCTGGCGACTGCCCTGGATGATATCGCGGACTATATATATGCATCTTCCAAAAAGATCAAGTTTTACAGGGTGAATCCTAATGACCAGGGAATGCAGAAATTCGCTGAGCTGATTGTGCAGGCTTGTGAGCATATTCACGTAGCGGTTCATGGGTTACGGGACATGAAAAATCTCCGTCAGATCACGGAGTCGCTTGTAAAGATCAACAGTATTGAGAACCAGGCGGATGATATATTTGATATGAGTATTGAACGACTGTTTGATACCGAACAGGATGCAAGAGAAGTAATTAAGAAAAGAGAGATTTACCAGGCGATGGAAATCGCAACAGATAAGTGTGAAGATGCTGCTAATGTGATAGAATCTATTCTTGTAAAATATGCATAAGGTTTTGAGCTTGCCTAATCCTTCTCTAATGCGATCTTCAAATCTTACTGTATGACTACCCTTTTAATAGTTATTATTGCGCTGGCATTGATCTTCGATTATATCAATGGTTTTCATGATGCAGCCAATTCAATAGCTACTATTGTATCAACCAAAGTGCTGACCCCTTTTCAGGCTGTCATCTGGGCAGCTCTCTTCAACTTTGTAGCCTTCTTTATTTTTAAGGATCATGGTGTGGCAAACACCATTGCCAAGACCGTTAAGGAGGAATTTATTACGCTTCAGGTAATACTGGCGGGTATTTCCGCAGCTATCATATGGAACCTGATCACCTGGTGGTTTGGCATCCCGTCTTCCTCCTCGCATACGCTGATCGGAGGATTTGCCGGTGCAGCTATTGCACATGCCGGATTCGTTTCCGTAAATGCGGCGCCGGTGTTACAGATCGTGGCTTTCATATTTCTTGCTCCGCTGCTGGGCATGGTGATGGCATTTGTGATATCGTTGTGGTTTATTAATTCTTTCAGGAAAAGTATTTGGCCGAAATTGTTTTCTATAGGTATCATTTTGATCACGGTACTGGTGTTATATGCCACAATGGAATTTGATCCGGCGGCATTGAGCACTCACTACGAGAGTTATGCGATGAAGGTCATTTTTTATTCCAGCAACTTTAAATTGCTGCTGGTAGGGTTTGTGATAGTGGTAATGAGCGCTTTTACCCTGTATCTCAGCAGCTTGAATGCACACAGGGCTACTGTCTGGTTCAAGCGGCTGCAGCTGGTTTCTTCTGCTGCATTCAGTGTGGGGCATGGCGGAAACGATGCACAGAAAGTGATGGGTATCATTACCGTAGCCCTGATTGCAGGGGGTGTCATCAATGATTTTGAGGAAATGCCGGTATGGGTGCCCATATCCTGCTACTCTGCGATAGCTGTGGGCACATTGAGCGGCGGCTGGAAAATTGTGAAAACCATGGGTAGCCGTATTACAAAAGTTACGCCGTTTGAAGGAGTGGCAGCTGAAACCGCGGGAGCGCTTACCCTGTTCATTACAGAGCATCTTAAAATACCTGTAAGCACCACGCATACCATTGCCGGTTCCATCATGGGTGTAGGCGCTACTAAAAGGCTTTCTGCCGTGCGTTGGGGGGTTACCGTTAACCTGCTTTGGGCATGGATCATTACCATACCGGTAAGTGCGTTGATGGCGGCCATTATTTACTATGTCTCCGGCTTCTTTTTTTAGAACGCTCCATTTATCATTGTCTGTTGCCGGAGATTGCCAGTCTTCGGGAAATGAAAATGTCGCATTGCTGTCGCAATTCTTTGTTGGGCGCATTTACCTGCGGTGAGTGTAGCTCAGGTTTTCGTTCTATACCAATTTCCCGATTGGTGAGATATTTATATACATAATAGGTATGCGGTTCCGCAGGAATGCCGGGTAACTGCCTGGAAATGCAGGATGAATGCAGGATTGTGTGAATAAAGAGCTGGATATCGGGTTCCGAACCCCTGGAACCTGTTGATTTTTCCGGTACCTGCTTGCCAGGGTGCGGAACCCCTTTCGCCAAAGAGGACTTCTGCATAAATAATAATGTTTTTAAAACACCACGCGTTTTGATGGGACGCATTGTTACGGCCGTAACATTTCTACCAAACCTGTTGTCCTTACAGGATAATTAAGCTGTAACACCGTGGTCACTGCAACACTGCATTCGGGCTATTTAGTGCACCTATTCCTGTCAATGATATATTATACAAGTTGCTGTTAATCAAATGCCTGTAAGATGGTGCATCACACCGTGAAATATTTGTAGTAAATGTGGGATAAAAAAATCTCACGAGCCGCAGCGCGGCGAAATCCTGATTTGTTTTCGTAAACACGGTCTTCATTTTACAGGCGGGTGTCACCACCCGCCTGCGAAGAATACGCCCCTCCTTGTTTGCCTGCTCTTGGGGATAAATTATATTTGTAATAAAGAGTATGCTATTGGCTAAAGAAAGTAAGCGGTTACTTTCCATCGATATCTTGAGAGGGTGGGTGATGGTGTTGATGGCATTGGATCATTGCAGGGAAATTTTATTCGTACATGCTTCAGCCGACCCGCTTGATCTTTCCACTACATCCGCATCGCTTTTTCTCACCCGCTGGGTGACACACTTGTGCGCCCCGTCATTTGTGTTTCTTTCAGGCGCCTCAGCGTATCTGTCTACCGTAAAGACCGGATCAGCTAATGGCAATTTTCTGATCAGCAGGGGACTTTGGCTGATCTTGCTGGAAGTTACGGTAGTGAATTTCGGAATATGGTTTGACATACATTTCCAGGTCATTCTCCTGCAGGTGATCGCTGCGATCGGCGCCGGATTGATGCTGATAGGTGTGATAATAAAACTGCATATTAAACCGGTGTATACCCTGCTGGCCGGTATATTGATAATCGCTTTATCGCCCCTGCTGGCTGTTAATAATCCCGAAGCAACTCCTTCCGCTATAAAATATTTTTTTCAGCCGGGCTTGGTTCAGCTGTGGGGTGACCATATGCTGCTGGTAGGTTATCCGCCTGTTCCCTGGCTGGGAATTATACTGGTGGGTTATGGAAGCGGTTTTTTATTCCGGCGATCGCAGGATATCAGGAAGAAATATTTCCTGCTCACCGGATTTTTGTTATTGCTCGTATTTATTTTTTTACGGGCAACATCACTATACGGAGACACGTCGCCATGGGTAACGAACTATTCTCCTTTTTATAATTTTTTGTCCTTTATCAATGTATCCAAATATCCGCCTTCGCTTCAGTTTTCCCTGCTGATGCTGGGCATTATGTTTTTGCTGCTGTATGTGATAGAAAGAACCACCCGGCAGTTGTCGTTCCTTTCTGTGTATGGTACGGTACCTCTCTTTTATTATCTGATACATTGGTATATTATCCATCCCCTGTTATTTGTGATCTTATTGATTCAGGGATTCAGAATAGATGAATTTAGTTTCGGGTTCAATATGGGACGACCTGCAGAGCAGGTATCAGGACTGCCGCTTTGGGGTGTTTACCTCGTATGGATAACGGTAGTCATTATCTTGTTCCCGGTGTGTAAATGGTATGGACGGTATAAGCAAAAATGGCTTTCGCAAAAAAGATGGTTGCGATACATTTGACAATGCCGTATTTTGAGACTGTTATTTTGTAACATGCATATGAAATCCGGATACAGGTTGCGGAAAAAAGGAATACTGACTGTTTGGATATGGATCCTGACTATAGGAAGTTATGCCCAGAGCGGCTATTTTACAGCCTTTGCCGTAAACCCTAAAAAAACCCCTGATTCGCTACTGGTAAACTGGCATGGTGCAACCGATCTGAAATCAAGGTATGATGCCACCGTAGCACTTTGCCGGTTCCATGAAAGTACCGGCTTTGCGGATTCCGTTCTTTATTATGCAAAATCGTTTGCCCGGCACCTGGAGGAGAATGAAGACCAAAATGCTAATGCCGGCATCGCGTATATTACTACCATAAACCTTTTTATTGCGGATGCCTACAAAAGCATTGGCTTGCTGGAGGAAGCCACGAGGTATTACCTGGAGAATGTGCAAAAGCTGGAAAACTCTCAGGCTCCGGAGCTTATGCGGAGCCGCACAGGATTAGCGGATGTCTATTATCTGAAAAATGATCTTACCAGGGCCGCAACAACCTACGATGACCTGTTGCGCAAAAAAGATCTTCATCCTGATATTAAAAGTCATATTCTTTTTCAACTGGGAAGCATAGCGCTTAAAAAAGACAGTACCAGCAGCGCCAGGGATTTTTTTGAAACGGTTTTGGCGTATTATGATAGTACCGGCAATACCAAGAAGGCCCTTTCTGCCAGGTTAAACCTGGGTATTGCGGCAGAAAAAGATGGCGGAACAGATGCTGCCTTTCGGTATTATGATGAGGTGAAGGAACAGGCACAGAACAATAATTTCTATGACCTGTACATATCTGCCGGGCAGCGGATCGCAGATCTGTTTATCCGGGAGAAAGAATACCAGAATGCTGAAATGCTGCTGACAATGGTATATACCAATGCCATTCAATGGGGCAACCTGGATGCACAACTGAATGCTTTACGCAGCCTGGAGCATATATATATTGAAAGAGGGGATTATAAAAATGCTTATGGTGTGATGTCTCAGTTCATAGGGGTATCGAGAGAAAAGGATGCGTTGGAGAATAAAAGGGAAGTAAGGGAAATGGAAGTAAAATACCAGACAGCACAAAAGGAAAAAGAAATTTTGCTGAAGGAAAACCAGATCAGCAAGCAGAGATCATTTAAGTACATGATCCTGGTCGGCTTTGTGATAGCACTGATACCTATCCTTGGGCTCCTGTATGTATACTACCAGAAACTACAGACCCAGAGCAGGTTCAATGCGATGCTGGAAGAAGCCAGCCAGCAGAAGATCTCCAATATGCTGCAGGAAAAAGAACTGGCAATACTGAAGGCGTCTGTAGAAGGGGAGCTGAAAGAAAGGAACCGGATCTCGCGGGAATTGCACGACAGTATCGGCGGCAGCCTGGCGGCAATAAAAATGCGTTTGTCTGAATCGGGACTTGCCAACCTGGAAGACCTTCTTAACCGGGTAGATGAAGCTTATCAACAGGTAAGGGAAGTATCCCATAATCTTTCATCGCCTTATTTCGCCAATTCGGTTTTTACAGAGGTGTTGAATGGTTACCTGGATAATTTCAGGAAACCGGGTATGGATATCGGGTTAAATACTTACCCTGAAGAGGCGATCAATAACTTACCGACACCTGTCAAGACAGAATTGTTCAAGATCATCCAGGAGCTGATGACCAATTCGCTGAAACATGCGAGGGCGGATACAATTGATATACAACTGACCGAAATAGACGACTCGGTAAAGCTGATGTTCGAGGACAATGGCATGGGATTCGATCATCATAAAGCATTTCCGGGATTGGGTTTATCTAATATCAAAAACCGGGTTCAGATGTTGCAGGGTAATCTTGTTATCGATTCAAAGAAGGGTAGGGGAACTATCTTTGATATAGACATACCTTTGAAAACAGCAGACACATGAAGTATAATATTGTTTTAGCCGATGATCATAAGCTTTTCCTGGAAGGATTGATCAGCCTGATCAATAAGGAAAAGGACATGGAGGTGGCTTATTCCGCACATACGGGCAAGTATGTGTTAAGTTATATTCATACCTGTGATATAACCATTGATCTTTTGATCACGGATATCAGTATGCCGGATATGGACGGTATTACTTTGCAGAAAAAGGTAACAGAGTTGCATCCGGAAATAAAAACGCTGGTGGTAAGCATGCATACGGATGCTAAAATGATAGATACGCTGGTGCAGAACAATGTGGATGGCTACCTGTCCAAAAATACGGACTCCGGAGAGTTTGTAAAAGCGATCCGTTCGATTTTGAAGGGTGAGAAATACTTCTCGGAATCCATCAAGCAGGCTTATATGGACAGTGTTTTTAAAAAGGAAAAAGCTACCCTTGAAGCATTAAGCGGCCGTGAGAAAGAGATACTGAGACTGATAGCCCTGGAGCATACCACCCAGGAAATTGCAGATACCCTCTTTTTAAGCAAGCATACGGTGGAGAGTTACCGTAAAACGCTCATCATCAAGCTGAAAGTGAGAAATCTTGCAGGTTTGACCAAATACGCCATCCGTTTTGGATTAATAGAAGGGTAGTTTCCGGGGTTTTTAACTCCCCTGAAAACAGGGGTGCAACTTTCATTATTTCCCGTCTACATACAGCAGGAAAGCTACTGCAACTTTGTACCATTAATAAATGAACAAAGTCATGAAAAAATTATGGATCAGAAATGCGGTTGGCGTCCTCTTATTTGTGCTGTTTACCTGCCAGGTAAATGCCCAGGATCATCAACCCTCCATCCAGGTATATGGGGTAGCTAATTTCAACCGGGCGGTTGACCGGTACACCGCAGAGATCATTCTTACCAATGCAAATTATGATTATGAAGGTTACAAAACCCGGGATGAAATGAGGACAGCGTTCCTGCAGTTTGTCGTAAAAAATGGTTTGAGAGAAAGCGCTTTTAAGGAAGACTCCGTTTTGTTTTTTATGATCGACGGTTATGGAGAAGGCACCCTTTTCAAATTTGAATCAGACAGCGTGGAAGAGTTTGCTAAACTCGCCGGTCTTCATAAGCTGCGCATCGCCAGGATCAACGCTAAAAGACTGTTTTATAAACCTCTTATGAATACCAGCGAACTGGCAGCTAAAGCCCTGGAAGATGCCCGCAAAAAAGCGGAGGTAGCGGCGGCGGCAGCAGGCAGGAAGCTGGGCAAAATACTTGAAATAGCGGATGGAAATAATTTTTCCGCTGAGGCGTATAATTATTACAACTACGAAGCGGGAGAAGTGTATCAGTTATCTGTAAAGTTTGGTTTGGAATAAGGTAAAACCCGGTACTTATTCGGCATGCTTTACGGAATTTCCATCATAATGGTCAGCATAATAGCTATATCCTCTTTACTGTTGGGCAGGCAACCTAATGCTGTTGAATTGTTAAAGGCGGTAGGGCCTTATCAGTACAGGATCGGCATATTGTTTACCGGTATTGGTGCATGCCAGGGAATCAACTGGTACCTGACATTGATAAAAACAGGTTCGGATTTGTACCTGTGGGCAGTAACCGTTTTTGTAACCTGTGTGCTGCAAATATGCCTGGGCTTGCTGCTGGCCTGGCCATTAATACAAAATAAGTTCAGGATTTACTCCTTCAGTAAAATGCACGTTGATCTGGTAGGATTGGCCTACAGGCAGGGGGTAACCGGCATAGCGGCAATGGTATGGGGGGTGTGGGTCATTATAGCTTCTTTCATCTATGCCGTTGATTAGTATGAATTAATGAATAAAAAAATCAAAGAAATGACAGCCGTTTTTATTATTGAAAATCAGAATGATCTGCAGTTATTATTAAAGGGATCGGTTTCTATAGATAATTCCAGCATGAACGTTTGCTTTACATCCAGGGTAGGAAGTCCTGAGCAGCAGAAGCAGCTAAAGCAGGTGTGGCCGGGAGTAGAGATCATGGCTGCCGAAATACAGGATAATAAAGTTTCCTTTGGAGCCATGCCTATGTATGGCGCCGCCGGGGCTATAAACCCGAGGCAGGTAAATATGCACGGATATGCAGGGGATGTTACCGATAGGATAGTAATAAAAAGCCCTGCACTGATGGCAAAAGAACACTATCATATTACCAACAGGGAAGAGGAGATACTGGAACAATTGTCCAAAGGGTTCAGTTATAATGAAATTGCAAACCGGCTGTTTATCAGTATCAAAACCCTAAAAAAGCATATTTACAACATTTACGAAAAGCTGGATGTGGACAATAAGATAAAAGCCGTCAATAAGTTTTACGGACACAGGTAGCGGGCACGTTGTTGCGGGTAAGTAATGAAGGCTTCATCGCGGCTTCGTATAAAAAATGCTGGCAAAGCATGTATCGGGATAGAAT
>CAKSVK010000145.1 GCA_934502905.1 uncultured Chitinophagaceae bacterium | reverse complement strand
CTTAATTTCTTTTCTTTGCAAAATTTTCATACACAATGCCAGGTACTGTTCCCTCTCAAAAAGCTGTTCTGATTCTGGAAGACGGCAATATCTTTTACGGTAAATCATTCGGAAAAATAGGCACCGCTACAGGTGAAATATGCTTTAATACCGGCATGACCGGTTACCAGGAGGTGTTTACCGATCCGAGCTATTACGGGCAGGTGACGATCATGAATGCAGCCCATATTGGTAACTATGGTGTGAAAGCTGCCGATGTGGAAAGCAATTCAGTGAAGATAAAGGCGCTGATCGCGCGTAACCTGGAGGAGAAATACAGCCGTTTCCAGGCAGACAACTCCCTGCAGCACTACCTGGACGACCAGGGGATTGTAGCCATCCACGGTGTGGATACACGGGCCCTGGTGGCGCATATACGTACCAGTGGCGCAATGAACTGTATTATTTCGTCCGAAGATACAGATGTGGAAAGCCTGAAATCCAGGCTGAAGCAGGTACCTTCTATGAATGGACTGGAGCTGGCTTCTGTTGTTTCTACCAAAGAAGTGTATGAATCCGGAAATCCGCATGCACCTATCAGGATCGCTGTATATGATTTTGGCGTGAAAAGAAATATCCTGAATTGCCTGATCGAAAGAGGAGCTCATATCAGGGTATATCCTGCCAAAACGCCCCTGAAAGAAACAGAGGATTTTAAACCGCATGGTTATTTTATTTCCAATGGACCCGGTGACCCGGCTCCGATGGATTATGCTGTAGAAACAGTAAAAGGTATCCTGGCGAAAAATATACCTCTTTTTGGCATTTGCCTGGGGCACCAGCTGCTGGCACTGGCAAACGGCGTTCCCACCTTTAAAATGCATCACGGGCATCGTGGTTTGAACCATCCTGTTAAAAATATCATTACAGGGCGCAGTGAAATCACCACGCAAAACCATGGCTTTGGTATTGATCCCGACGCAGTACAAAAATCGGATGTTGTAGAGGTCACTCATGTGAACCTGAATGATAATTCCATAGAAGGGATCCGTGTGAAAGGGAAACCGGCTTTCTCCGTACAGTATCACCCTGAGTCAACTCCGGGTCCGTACGACAGCCGCTATCTTTTTGATGAATTCATAGCATTGATGAAAAACTAGGCAGTTTTTCCGTTTATTGCGAAATTGAAGGTCATTAAAACCATGATTGCATGAAAATAGCCATTATAAACGGGCCTAATCTGAACCTGCTCGGCAAAAGAGAGCCCGGGATTTACGGCAGTACTTCCTTTGAAGACTTTTTTGAAGCGTTACAGCGTAAGCATCCCGCAGTGACATTGCATTATTTTCAAAGCAACATAGAAGGAGAGCTGGTAAATGAGCTTCAAAGGGTGGGCTTTGACTATGATGGCATCATACTGAACCCGGCGGCTTATACCCATACTTCGGTGGCTATTGGCGACGCTATAGCCTCCATTAAGGCGCCTGTGGTGGAGGTGCATATATCTAATGTACATGCCCGGGAAGAGTTCAGAAAGCTGTCTCACGTGTCTGCAAAGGCTGTTGGCAGCATTATAGGGTTGGGACTAAAGGGTTATGAGCTGGCCCTGGAATATTTGTTGAATAAATAATTCATTTTGGGAAATAGTTAACGAGAGAGTTTGTAAATTTGAGTACTTAAATAGATAAAGGGTATAGAAAAAATCTACACAAGATGCCCGGCATTTTCTAATGCCGGGTTTTTCTTTTTTAAGGGATTGTGCATGCTGATGCAGACTTTCCGGAGGGTGATCTGTTGCCTTTTTAATTTTGCCAGACTGCGTCGGGGGGAATTCCACGTCCTGATGCAATCAGGATTGGATTGTAGCGGCACAAGTCTGGCAACCCACAGTGCCGGGCTGCCAGACTTGCGCCAGTATTGTGAGGATGTACTTTGGTTTTTACCAGGGCAGCGAGAATGTTTTTACATAACTGAAACACTTCATGGCCTCTATAACTCCCTCTTTGATCCCCAGCCCGGAGTCTTTGATTCCCCCGAAAGGAGAGCTTTCAATGCGGTAACCCGGTACTTCATTGATATTTACGGTACCTACTTTCAGCTCCCGGATAAAACGCAGGGCGTATTCCATATTGTTCGTTATCACGCCGGATGATAGTCCGTAAGCAGTGGAGTTGGACAATGCAATAGCGTCGTCAATATTTGCAAAGCTCAGGATAGGGGCGAGGGGACCGAAGGATTCGTGTACGACCATATCTGCATTCCTGGGCACATCGGCTATAACAGTTGGCTCCAGCAATGCGCCGCTGCGCTTGCCGCCCAGCAATATCCTGGCTCCCTGCTCTACCGCTTTTTTTACAACATTTTCCAGGTAAATGGCAGCAGGCTCGTCAATAACGGTGCCCACCCTGGTTTCAGGGTCGGCAGGATCTCCACAGGTATATTCCTTTGCCTTTTCTACCAGTTTACGGGTAAATTCTTCTTTTATTTTTTCGTGTACCAGTATCCGTTTTACAGCGGTACAGCGTTGCCCGCTGTTGCGGAAAGAGCCTTCTGCCGCCAGCAATACCGCTTTGTCCATATCGGCATCCTCCATGATGATCAGCGGGTCATTACCACCCAGTTCCAGGATCACTTTTTTATAACCTGCTGTAGCAGCAATATGTTTGCCCACCGGCACGCTACCCGTGAAGGATACGATGTCCACCCTGGGATCTTTCACCAGTGGTTCTGCAATTTCCCTGGTAGGTCCCAGCAGGGTACTCAGCATATAAGGGGGTAGCCCGGCTTCATACAGCAGCTCCGTGAGTAATATGGCTGTTAACGGTGTTTTTTCTGAAGGCTTCAGGATCACCGGGGTACCGGTTGCCAGGGCAGGCGCCAGCTTATGCGCTACCTGGTTCAGCGGATGGTTGAAGGGGGTGATGCAGACAGCCAGGGACAATGGTTCCCTGATGGTAAATATCTTACGGGCTTTTCCCTGCGGGGAAATATCGCAGGAAAAAATCTGTCCGTCGTCCTTCAGGCATTCCATGGCGGCAAACATCAGCACATCATGCGCGCGCCCGGTTTCGTATATGGCTTCCCGGATGGCCAGTCCAGACTCGTTGCTGATGGTTGTTGCAAATTGTTCCTTTCTTTCTATAAGCAATATCCTGGCCTTGTCCAGTATGCTGAAGCGATCGTACCTGTTCAGCTTCTTTCCACCCTTCAGCGCTGCTGCTATGGCTTCTTCTGTTTCTGCCGTACCGGCCAGGGTAACTGTTCCCACCACGCGGTTATCGTAAGGACTTTTTACCTGGAGCAGGTTGCTGCTTTTTACCGGTTTGCCGGCAACATAACTTGTTAGATCCATGATCAGATAATGATTTTAAACAATGGTTCCGTTAATGGTAAAATCAAATACATCAAAATTCCTGGGATCGCCGCTGGCTTTTACCCGGTAGGTTTCGTTCAATGGGTGGGAGAGCACCAGCGGCACCATTTCTTCGTACCGTCCGCCATGCGAACGCAGGGTGCCGTCCAGGGCAGATAGGTCGTGATAAGCTGGTCTGCGTCCGACCACCACATCCCGGGCAGACATCACCACCAGGTCTCCTATCCGGTCTTCCGGCTGCTCCAATAATCTTGTGGCGGTAGATTTATCATGCACCTCGGTTATACCCTGTTGTATACTCAGCCAGTTTTTGACTGCGCTGATATCCTGCGACTGGTCGATATGCACGACCACGTAGGAGCCCAGGGCCCCATGATGCTTTACATAGGGATCGGTGATGGGACATATTACCCGGAAGCCTTTTCCGAACTGTGCTTCCAGCATATCTTCAACAAATAGGACATTCGGCGTGCCATCTTCCTTTATTTTAGCATTCATACCATGATCGGCGGTAGCCCCTATTACTGCTCCTGCTTTCAGCAGTTTACCGATCTCCGCATCCATAGCTTCATAAAAAGCAAGCGATGCCTCCGCTTCAGGTGCATAGGTGTGTTGCATATAATCGGTAAGAGAAAGATACAGGAAATCCGCCAGTCCTTTTTCGATAAGCGCCACGCCGGCACGTAATACAAACAGGCTGGCATCGGCGCTGTAAATAGGCGGAGTAGGAAATCCTACCACCTCTTCCGCATGATCAATACCATGCGTTTCCTTTTGAGCAAGATTGGCTTTTTCCGCGGAAAATGCAATGCCTTCTAGTTTATAAGAAAGAATATCCCTTAGCTTTTCTTTGGCGGTCACCACCGCTACTTTTCTACCTGCATTGGCTGCTGCCGCCAGGATGGTATCTGCCCGCAGGTACTCGGCAGCATTCATCATCACTTCCTGGTCTTTGGCGGCGTCGTAAAAGAAATTGCCGCTGATACCATGAACTGCGGGGGAAACACCTGTAACGATGGAAGAGTTATTCACATTCGTAAACGAGGGTAAGGCTCCTCTTACCATACCGCGGTATCCTGATTTGCTCATTTGTTGCAAATGGGGCAGTCTTCCGTGGGCTGCTGTTACATCCAGGTATTCATCTGCAGATCCGTCAATGCAGATCACCACCACCGGTTTGGCAGGCGGGGTATACGTTTTATTGTTAACCGTGAAGGAAGCCGTAGAAATAGATATCATGATATTGTTTATAAATACTAAATAAATATATAGCAAATGTAAACAAAAAATATCTAACCTGCGTTAAGTTTTTATCGTGGAAAAGAGAGGATTTACCGTTAAACTTCTACCGGGAGCCGGTGATAAAATAGTAGATAACGAGCATCAGCGCATCGCCGGGACCGATGTTGGCGGGTTTGTGGGGGAGCCGTCCGTCGAAAAATAATGAATCGCCTTCGTGGAGAACATATTTGCTGTTTTCGATCTGGTATTCCACTTTACCTTTCAGAATATATTTGTATTCGTAGGCATCTGTGGTAATCATGGCAGTACGGCGTGCACCTTTTTTCAGCTCCAGCAGAACGGTATCGACCGGGCCGGCCTCTATATTCCGGGTAAGAATGCGTTTATACTTAAACCCTTTCGCCGTTTCCTTTTCAAACGGCTGGTAGTCTTTAGCTGTTTTAATGATTATTTTCTGGCTGGTTTCGCGGTTGTGGCTGATACCTTCAAAAAAATGGGTGAGGTCTACTTTAAGTGCCAGGACAATGTTCATTAGTACCGGTAAAGAAGGTACGGTACGGTTATTTTCTATCTGTGAAATAAGTCCCTTGCTTACCTGGGCTTCTGTGGCAAGCTCCTGTACGGTTTTCTTTTGTGCTTTTCTGGTCTCTTTTATCTTGTTGCTGATCTGGATAAGGATATCCTCCTGCATGTGAATCTTTTTGACTAAATTAAAGGTAAACTTAATATCAGGCAAATGTTTTCGGCAAAATGAAATTGATAATCAAATATTTATTTGTCAGGCAACCCATTGGATATTTCAATTAGGTTGAAATTCCGGAACTTTGCCTGATATGACTATTAATGAACAGCAGGATGCTATCATCGAGGAGTTTGGTTTTTTTTCCGATTGGACAGAAAAATACGAGCATATCATTCAGATGGGCAAGGACCTGCCTTTGATTGATGAAAAATACAAGGTAGATGAAAACCTGATCAGGGGATGCCAGTCGCGGGTATGGTTACATGCAGATTACAGCGATGGAAAGATCCGGTTTACAGCCGACAGCGATGCGCTGATCACAAAAGGGCTGGTGAGCATGATGATAAGGGTGCTGTCCGGGCAGGCTCCCAAAGACATCGCCAACGCGGATATTTATTTTATCGAGGAAATTGGATTGAAAAGCCATTTGTCGCTTACAAGATCAAACGGCTTGTTATCCATGTTGAAACAGATGAAAATGTATGGGGTGGCATTGCAGGCATCCACTAACGGATAAAATTGTATGGTAATGGAACAACAACTCAGGGATAAAGTTGAAGAAGTTTTGCGGACAGTATACGATCCCGAGATCCCCGTGAACATCTGGGAGCTCGGGCTGGTGTACGAAGTAAAAATAGAAGGGGAGGGCAAGGTTAAAATAACTATGACCCTTACTGCACCCGCCTGCCCTGTTGCCGGTGAAATAGTAGCAGAAGTGCAACAGAAAGCAGAAGCCATAGAAGGCGTAACCGATGTGCACGTTCACCTCACTTTTGATCCGCCCTGGGACAGGAGCATGATGAGCGAAGAAGCCAGGCTGGAGCTGGGGTTTATGTAAGGATAGCTTTAAACACTTATGCTTACCTTATAAGGGTTATGGTTCCTTTCCTGAAAATATCACCGCAAAAGGTCTTTGCTCTTATAATATATACATATGTACCGCCGGGTTGAGGAATTCCCCTGTAGGAACCACCCCAGCAGTCGTTCTCATTTTTAGTGGTAAATATTTTCTCACCCCATCTGTTGTATACGGAGAATTCCTGTAAGTCGATTCTACCCCATTTTTTGAGGCTGAAACAATCATTGATGCCGTCGTTGTTGGGGGTAAATGCATTGGGCATCAGGAATAGTGGATCTCCGTCCGGTGTCACCCTTACTACAACCGTATCTTCTGAAGAGCAGCCATATTCATTGGTACCTCTTACGGTGAACAACGTTGTGGTATCTATGCCGACGACCGGATTGGGAGTATTAGGATAGTTCAGGTGTTGCGCGGGAGTCCAGTTATAATGTACAGCACCCGATGCCATCAGTTGTGCAGTCCTTTCACTACAATTAATGTCATTCGATCTGACGGCGCTTACTGCCGGGCTTGGGTTAACATTGACGTGCACTTGTATGGTGGTATCATAACCACAGACATTTTCCCTGATGTATATTGCATAAGCCGTTTCCGCAGGAGGCTGGACAATCGGAGTGGAAGAAACTGGATCGCTCAGGTAATCCGTCGGTGTCCATTGATAATGATCTCCTCCTGAAGCAGACAGTTGCAGGGACGTCCCTTCGCAGATGGTGGTATCTGAAGATGCTGTAAATACGGGATAAGGGCGGATATTTATTATAACAGAGTCCCTGCTTACACAGTTGTTATGGTCAGCTGCCTCCACAAAATAGGTTGTATTATTAAGAGGTGTGGCAACGGGGTTGCTTATATTTGGATTGCTCAGACCCTCCGCCGGCCACCAGGTGTAAGTGTGTGCGCCTACAGCCTGCAGCTGAAGACTTGCATTATGACATATTTCGGTATCTTCCGTCAGACTTATTAAAGGAGCGGGGTGTACTGAAATATTCACAGCATCTGTATCCTTGCAGCCATGGATGGTTGTTCCTGTAACAGTATATTCTATATTGGTACCAGGAGAAGCTATAGGGTTGCTGATGAAAGCATCAGATAAGCCGCTTGCCGGGGTCCACTGATAGCTTGTAAAATTACCTGATGCCTTTAGTTGGGCAAAACTGCCTTCACATATGGTTGTATCTGCAAAAGCCGTAATTTGAGGGTCTTCAACAGTAATTATAATACTATCTGTTTTGATGATAAACGGACCAAAATGCATATCGTCCAATGCAAAATCATTTCCTCCGGCTCCTGTATTTTTATTGACAATGGCAATAACGGCAGTGGTATTGTCTCCTGAATTCCAGGTAGCATAAAATTGAGACCAATTGCAAACCGGTAGTCCGGCGGATATCGTATTTCCTATTGTTTTTCCATTAATGGAGAACATTAACCGGGCAGGATTGTCTGCTGACAAAGACTGGATCCATGTGGAAAATGCGTAGGTGGTATGAGGACTTATATCAATGGTTTGTGTCCAAACCACCACATCTTCTGCAGGCTCCCCGTTCACCATCAGCATATTGCCATTCCCGGTATGGTCGCTACAGGCTTGTGTAAACTGCGAATTCCAACTGCCCGGGGCAGATCCCACGAAGTATTGACCTTCGGCACTATTGTTGGTTGTATAGGAGTATTCAGAAATAAAGCCTGTATTTCCGGAAGAAAAGTCACCGTTCCGGATAAGATTATCTCCGGTTACGAGGGCATTCAGATAATACGTTGTGCTTACCGCTGGTGTAGCTATAGGGTTGGCGATATCCGTAGCGCTCAGTCCTCCAGCCGGTGTCCAGCAATAGCTTAACGCATTAATAGCATTGAGCTGCAGGCTGGCATCTTTACAAATTACGGTATCACGCGTGATGATTAAGCTGTCAGGTTGTATTTGCACCTGTATCTCTTTACTTATTGATTCATTGATTCCTGTATTATTATTGACGATATTCAAAGTGACAGTATAACTTCCGGTAGCGGAATAGCTCGTGGAAGGATTGGGATTGGCGGGAGCATTTGAGCCATTTCCGAAATCCCATTCAATAACTGTTGAATGGGGCGTTTCATTTTTGAAAATAAAATGTAAAGGATTGCATATATCCTGCTCAAAAGAAAAATCGCCGCCAATAAGTACTACCCTGAAGCTATCGCGGTTATTGCAACCGTATCCTCCTGTTTCTACAACGTATAATCCTTCATCTGTTACCGTAATAGAATCTGTGGCTTCTCCTCCGGGAAACCATTGGTAGGTAGGAGAAGGATTTCCGGTGCCGATCTTCACTGTTTCACCGGGCCTTATCATAACAGTTTGAAGGGGGGTATGCACCGGTTCAGGAACTACTACCACCTGCTTACAAAACGAAGATTGTGTTGGTAAGCCGTCATCTATTGTCAGGTTAATATTGTATACCCCCGGAGCGTTGTAGGTGATAGGTGGTGGTGTTTGTTCAGTAGAACCGGGGATACTGGAATTGGTACACCCTGAAAACTGTAACCTGGTAATGGTATTGTTGGTTACGTTAGAAACAAAAGCATACAGGTTATCTTTGTCTCTAAACAATTTAGAAATGGCCGTTGGAAAGCTAAGGTTTCCAATATTACCTAAAGAAGCAGCTACAGGAGTAGATGAAAGATTGTTTTGGAAATCAAGTTTTGTAATATTATTATCGCTTACATGGCCATTAGTAGCTAAACCAACGATCTGCCCACAGGATTGCAAAATAGTTATATCCCTTGGATGTTGCAATAAATTACCAGGGTTACCAAGGCTTACCGCAGTTGGGGTATTGAGTAAAGAGGAGCCAAAATCCAACCGGACTAATGAAAAGTTTCCGCTATTCCTCGTATTGTTCCCACCATTTACAACAAATACATGCCAATAACCATTATCATTGATGGCATATACACCAGTTGGATATTCTAATATCCCTCCAACATTTCCCAAATTTACTCCTGTAGGAGTATTAGTGAAGCTGTTACCAAAGCTAAACCTGGTTAAAGTATTATTCTCCGAATT
>CAKSVK010000144.1 GCA_934502905.1 uncultured Chitinophagaceae bacterium | reverse complement strand
TTCGGGAGGTAGTTCAGCCCGGTAGAATACCTGGTTTGGGACCAGGGGGTCGCAGGTTCGAATCCTGTCCTCCCGACGGAAGTTCAAAGCCCGCTCTAAGAGCGGGTTTCTTGTCTTTAATAGTTGGCGAGATCCGTCCTTATTGATAGGTCTTCTGAATAGTTGCTAGTTCACATGCTGTATAGTAGTATAATGTCAGGTTCATTTGCACAGATCGCCTATATTTAACTTCGCATATGTTACCAATTGAAATAGAATTCGACGAGATTTTTAAAAAGAAAGGGGGGCGGTATAATAATCGAAATTCAGATTCAACAATATATAGCTGGATCCTATTAAATTCTAGGATTCTGGTAACATGGATGGCGCGAAGTAATGTGCATCTCCCTGAGCCATATATCGATATTGTAGATAATAATGAAACCAATGCCTATGTGACAAAAAGAGGGGATAAATATTTCCTTGGTATCACTTATGGAACCATTCGGGTGTTCAATGATGTTTTTTATCGTATGATGGAGAGCAAGAATATACTTACAGAAATAGGAGATCCTGAGAGGAAAATGGACACAGATAAAATTTTCTCTTTGAAACTAACAAGTATGGGACAATTAGCGATCCCTGAGCAGGATTCTGAAAACTCAGTGCCAATCGATAACGTCCGAATATTGTTTGGATTTCAGCTTATCAAAATGGCATTTGAATTTCTGGTTTGGCATGAATTAGCTCATATTATTTATGGGCATGTGGACTACGTTCATTCGGTTCTGGGATCTTTTGTTGAGTTAAAAGAAAGAGAAGAATACAGGAAGCAACTTGATCCACTCGTGTCCCAAACTCTCGAAATGGATGCGGATTGTTTTGCAGCACAACAAAGTATTGCTGTATTAGAAATGCTGATATCAAACCCGGATGCTCTTACACCAGCCCTACGGCCATATTTCAATACATGGTCCTCAGTATTCAAAATGTGGACATTCTCTACATATACTTTTTTCCGGCTTTTCGCGGATCATAATCACGCTGCTGGAATCAGAAATGCTTTCCACCCTCCTCCGTCACTAAGATCGTATTTGGTACAGGCTGTTGCTGAAGCGGTTATTCGGGGGGCAAATGATGCCCCGTCGTCAGAGGATATTTCGATAATCCGCAAGGACACTATCCTTGCTGTAGAGTGGGCCTTTCATGAAATTTCACAAAAAGGATTGGATTTCTCCCACCTATCTTTTTCAATTCAGGACGACATCTTTTCACATGGTATTTTCTTAATGAACAATTCGAAAAATGTAAGGCCATTGCTACAGCCCTTTACGCTAATGCCGTTGGATTTAGAATAGCTCAAGTCAAAACCTACAGCAACATACAGTTAAAGGCCTTTTACCTTATAAAGCCCATCTTCGAATATGACAAGCTCCTTTTTAGCTCCATCATTCATATAGACTTTCTCAAGACCTTCAAGCAGCAGCTTCAATTCGCCTTCAGTTAATGTAACATAGTTATCTTTCCGCAAAAAGAGTAAATAGCCTAAATCAAGCCCTTCGGGATATTTTTTTAAACATAATAATACCTGAAACTCTAAAGATGACAAAGCCTTACCCTTGTTCCGGGCATTCTTATAAAGCTTATACAAAGTGTTAAAGACCCCAATTGCCGCTGCCCAGGTTTTATTGATATCCTCCTTTGTTCCCGTCAGAAAAAAATTAGCACCTGCTGCCGTCTTTAATCCATCAAACAAGGATTCAAAGACGGGAAGGTCTTCATTTTTAATTACATATCTGAACTTGGGTATCATTAGGCCTATCATACCGTCTTCAAAATCCGGCAATTCCATTTCTTTAATGTCCTCTTTGATACTCTCAACCAGGAGGTTATCGTAGACCTTTTCTATATTAGGTATGCTATCGACATAATTTTTCAAAAAGATATCGACCTCGTGTTCCGTATGAAAATGGATTTCTTTCATAGTCAAATCAATACTAAGTCTTATTACGGATAATTACTTTTTAGTCAAAATTTCATTCTTTTCAAATGCCTTTGCACTTCCCTCTCCGCTTTATCAAATTCCGGCAAGTCTTGTATTTGTTCACTCATCGAATTTTTCCAGCGACCTCTGTATTGGGGGAGACGCTCTGTTAATTTCTTATGAAAATCTGCAGGGTTTAACCCCTTACTTTCGCATTTTTTCCTAAACTCGCTTAAGTAAAGGTCCGCTTCCATTTCATGTTCCACCAATAAGTACCAGATATCGTAAAAATCTCTTGCTGCCATACGTTGCATTACGGAGCGCAGCTTTTCTATCAACACCTCTTCCAGTGTATAACATAAAAGGCTATAATCTTCCAAATCACTATAATCAATGATAGCGGGATTTAATACAGGTTCAAATTCAAGTTTCTCACTTCGTGAAATATCTACTTTTACCCGTTTATTATTGCCTTGTCCACCCAATGGCCCCACATAACTGATATAGAAATTTATCCCTCCATCTTCATGCTCGTTATTGTCGATTATGTCAAGAGGAATATTTGCTTCGTCCCGGATATATTCAAATGCTTCTTTAAACCATACAAATATTTGCTCATTGGTGATCTCGTTGTCCAACAACGTAAAATCGAGATCTTCTGAAAACCGGTAGTCTGCAAAATAAATTTTCTTTAATACGGTGCCCCCCTTGAATACAATGCTTTTTGAAAGCTGCTCATGTTGAGATACACCTTTTAATATCCAGGAGAGGATATAGTCTTTTTCAATCTGCTGATCTCTGATCCCAAGTTCTCTCGCTTTTTGCTGTATTTCTCCGGGTTTAATCATGTAGTAATAGCTGATTTAATAGTTTCTGTTTCCAGATTTTGCTGGATGCCCCACCTGCTTATCATTTTCCCGGACTTAGGCAATTCTGTATCCAATAACACATAAGAGGCTGTCCTCTCCTTTAATAATTTCTCTATGATCGGGTTATCAATGTCTAACAGTTCCAGAAGAAATCCAAGCCGCTTAATGACCGCCTGGGACTTAAACTTTTTTGCGTACTCCAGTAGCTTGTCAAATTTGATTTGATTTGCAGATGTGTTAATTGCCCTTGCAATTTCGACAATCCCTCCTGCATAATCCGGTTTAAAAAGGCAGTCAATAATTGTTTTTTCAAGGTCAGAGCATTGTACTTTATGAAAGTTATCAATCCAAATCCTTTTCATACCAAAGAAGTGATCAGGATTGTGATATATGAACTGGAAAGGAACGTTTCTAATTTTAATTACCGAAGGTCTAAGCTGTTTGGAAACAACAATCTGCTCTTTCAACGATGGTTGTGTGATAAGATTATGAATTTGTAAGGCAGAATAGTAACCAATATAGTGTTGAGCCCCTTTGACAATATATTGAGGAATTAAATGCCAGTCAGGCATAAAAATTTCTGAATCTGCTTCGTATGGAATAATATAATATACTCCTTCTCTCAGGCGCATCAGTAAGCCCCGTTTCGTCATATCACTCAACAGTTCCTTTACAGCACTTTCCTTCGATCCTGGTAATGCTTTAAATGCTTCTGCGTAACCAAAACAAGCCCGGTCCTGTTCATTGAAGTAAGACAATAGCTCATTTGATTGCGTAGAAATATACTTGTTCCTCATATCACTATAGTCAGGAATAACCTGACTGCAATGATATGAAATATAATTTATTTTATGCTATCAGCGTACTGAGATTATTATATTCTGTAGCTGCTCTGTCAGGTTTAACCTGACTAAATGACTATGAAACATATTAATACCAGCGCTTCAAACAGTAATTGTTTCCTAATTATCAATCATCTCTAGCTCATTTATAAATATAAAAATTACATTATGGAAAAATTAGCACCTGAAAAAGTAAAATCTATATTGACGAAGAAAGGAACAGAATTGACGTTGGAAGAGACAACAATGATATTAGAGTTCATGCGCAAAATGGCAACCATTGTTGTCGCCAGCTATTTGGAGAAAAACCTGAAATCAAAACATGATATAAAATCATAAATTGACTGGTTTTTAAATGAAACAATCACCTCGAAAAGTGGCTGTTCAAAAGTAATTGATATTCAATGCTTAATCATCCATCAAGGCGGCCAATTTCCTTAAATTATGCAGAAAAAGGTTCGATAATTGTACAGGCAGGACGACGGAAAGAAAAGCTCACGCCAAGCGTGGGCTTTTTTGTTTGGGACAATGGACGAAAGCTTGCTTTTGTTTATAGGCGAGTTTTATCCAGGTACTGCAGGTGCTGATAAAGTTTCACCAGATCGCCCCGGAATATTTTCTTTCCACCTTTGTAGGTGGTCACCTCTTTCAGTGACTCTAACAACTCCGTTTTTGCATAGCTGTATTGCTTCTGTAAAGAAAAAAGTCCTTGGCACAGATTAATAACCCTGTGGTTGAGATTATTAAACTTTGTGCTGGGTGCTTACCTGGGTGAATACAAAAGTTTCTACCGGCTGGTGCGAATGGGTCGTCCTGCATTCTTTTTAATAATTCTTTTTAGAAAATAAAAATTTAACCTGTTGTTTTTCATTATATAATATATGTGATATGTAAACCTATGTCTGAGATCATAAATTCTTGCTTCTCATTTTTGTAAATTGGGTAGTATTATTTTTATGGATCTGTTTAATATATTGTAGTTATGGAATTAAAAACCATTGATACTTTTCCTCAGGTAGTTGACTGGGAGAAAGCCCTGCAAACGAGCATTGCCTATTTTAACGGAGATGACCTGGCGGCCCGGGTGTGGTTGAATAAATATGCATTGAAGGATTCGTTAGGCAATTTATACGAACGATCTCCGGAGGATATGCATCGTCGTATTGCAAAAGAGATCGCCCGGATCGAGTCCCGTTATCCGAACCCGGTAGATGAAGAGGAGGTCTATAACCTTATCAGGGATTTTAAATATATCATTCCGCAGGGCAGTCCTATGACAGGGATCGGCAATCCTTTCCAGATCGCGTCTTTATCCAATTGTTTTGTGATCGGTAACCCGGGCGCCTCCGACTCATATGGCGGTATCATGAAGATAGACCAGGAGCAGGTGCAACTGATGAAACGCAGGGGTGGGGTAGGGCACGACCTTTCTCATATCCGCCCCAAAGGATCGCCGGTAAAAAATTCTGCATTGACGTCTACCGGCCTGGTACCTTTTATGGAACGCTATTCCAATTCCACCCGTGAAGTAGCCCAGGATGGCCGGCGGGGTGCGCTGATGTTGTCTGTGTCCATCAAACATCCCGATGCGGAAGCATTTATTGA
This sequence comes from uncultured Chitinophagaceae bacterium, assembly GCA_934502905.1. Lineage (GTDB taxonomy): Bacteria > Bacteroidota > Bacteroidia > Chitinophagales > Chitinophagaceae > Agriterribacter. Next base: position 3,992 of record CAKSVK010000144.1, on the reverse strand, counting down.
TGCAAAGATGGAGCAGGGTAAGGTGACCGGCGCCAATGTATCTGTACGTATCACAGATGAGTTTATGGAGGCGGTACAAAAAGGTGTTCCTTACTGTCAACAGTACCCGATAGATAGCAGCAACCCGAAATTTGTAAAAGAAGTCAACGCAACGGAGATATGGAGAAAGATCGTTCACAACGCCTGGCGTTCCGCGGAGCCGGGTATTTTGTTCTGGGACACCATCATCCGCGAGTCGGTGCCGGACTGTTATGCCGATCTGGGTTATCAAACACTGTCAACCAACCCTTGCGGCGAGATCCCGTTGTGTGCTTATGATTCCTGCCGTTTACTGGCGATCAACCTGTTCTCTTATGTCGATCAACCCTTTACAAAAGAGGCTCGCTTTAACTGGGTATTGTTTAAAAAGCATATTCATGCTGCGCAAAGAATGATGGATGATATCATCGACCTGGAGCTGGAAAAAGTAGAAGCTATCCTGCAAAAAATTGCGGATGATCCGGAGGAGGATGAAACAAAATATGTGGAACGTCGTCTTTGGGAGAATATTTACAAGAAAGCGCAAGAAGGACGTCGAACCGGGATCGGTATTACCGCTGAAGGCGATATGCTGGCAGCATTGGGTATAAGATATGGTAGTGAGGAAGGTATCACTTTTTCCACTGAAGTGCACAAAGTATTAGCACTGGAGGCTTATCGTTCATCTGTGCATACCGCAAAAGAGCGGGGCGCATTTCCTGTTTTCGACATAGAAAGAGAAAAGGAAAACCCGTTCATCAACCGCCTGAAAGCGGCTGACCCCGGTTTGTACTTCGAGATGGCGGAATATGGTCGTAGAAATATCGCCCTGCTGACGATCGCCCCTACCGGCACTACTTCACTGATGTCGCAAACCACCAGCGGGATCGAGCCGGTATTTCTGCCGGTGTACAAACGGCGCCGGAAAGTGAACCCGAATGATAAAGATGTCCGTGTTGACTTTGTTGACGAGGTAGGTGACAGCTGGGAAGAGTATATTGTCTTTCACCACAACTTCAAAAAATGGATGCAGGTAAACGGATATGATACTTCCAAAAATTATACGCAGGAGGAGCTGAACGACCTGGTAGCACAATCTCCTTACTATAAGGCTACTTCCAATGATGTAGACTATCATGCCAAAGTACGCATGCAGGGCGCTATTCAAAAATGGGTGGATCACAGCATCAGCGTGACGATCAATATGCCGAATGATGTTACGGAGGAGCTGGTGGGTGAGTTGTATATGGAGGCGTGGAAAAGTGGCTGCAAAGGCGTGACCGTATATCGTGACGGCAGCCGGAGCGGTGTGCTGATAGCGGCAGATGAAAAGAAAAAGGAAGTAACAGCAGGAGATGATAAAAATACAGATACCATACCTTTTCCTACTTCGAGACCGCCCGTGTTAAAGGCCGATGTGATCCGTTTTCAGAATAACCGGGAGAAATGGATCGCTTTCATCGGGCTGATAGATGACAGACCTTATGAGATCTTTACCGGCCTGGCGGACGACGAAGATGGGATATTATTACCCCGATGGGTAAACGAAGGACTGATCATCAAAAATAAGAACGAGGACGGCTCCAGCCGCTACGACTTTCAGTTCCAGAACCAGAGAGGTTACAAAACAACCATCGAAGGGCTGTCGCATAAGTTTGACCCTGAGTACTGGAACTATGCCAAGCTGATATCAGGTACGCTGCGTTATGGCATGCCGATTGAAAAGGTGGTTGACCTGATCAATGGGCTTCAGCTGGAAGAGAATATCAATACCTGGAAGAACGGGGTAGCCCGGGCTTTGAAAAAATATATTGCCGACGGTGCTACCAGCACAAAAGCAAAATGCGCCAATTGTGGCGGCACACACCTGTTATACCAGGAAGGTTGCCTGACCTGTAAGGATTGTGGCAGCTCTAAATGCAGTTAGGGGAGATATTGTAGAGAAAGAAATAGTATGTCTGATTTGTGATTGCTGATTGAGGCTTATCATTCTTCACAATGACCCTACGCCCGCTTTGTGTGTAAGCAGGGCGCTGTGGTTGTAAGTTCTTCTGCAACGCCGTTAGCTTGTGCGCAAAGCCTGTCCACAGGGGATATTCCGGGGAGCCAGGTTGGCTGAGCAGGGTTTCCAAACTTCCTGAAGATTGTAAACCCTTCCCACGATCATATATGCCTGCAGAACGGAGTTTAATTTTTGATACGGGTACTTTTGTTTTGCAGATATGTGTCATCTTTCAAAGCTGTATGGCAAATGTCTTGCAGGGTTTTTCTAAACAAAAGCCTCATCCGTCTTAAAAAACGATATCTTCATTCTGCCTTATTGATAAAAATATATGAGCAACTATCAAAACAATTCCAGGATCTCCCTGGTTGTAAAGTACCTGCAGATCATCCTCTTTGCAGGCATATTGTTATACCTCGGGCGTACGCTGTTTATACCTTTGTTTTTTGGTCTGCTGATAGCCATCATCATGTATCCTGTTGCAAGATGGCTGGAAACAAGAAAAATCAACAGGTCAGTTGCGATTGGCATTTGCCTGTTGATAGTGATGATCATCTTTTCGGCACTGATATACCTGCTGATATGGCAGATAAATGTTTTTCGCAGTGAGTCAGGCGTTATCCTGAAAAAGCTGGGGGAAGCATTGAAGGAAATACAGACCTGGATCAATGAGCATACGGGAATATCCCTTAACCTGTACAATAACCGGGAAACCGGCATAGGGACCAACCTTGGAGGCTGGCTGAAAGGAGTGCTCCAGGCAACTGTCAGCACGTTGTTTACGTTGTTCATGGTCACAATCTTTATTGTGCTATTTATGTATAACCGGCAGGTGTTTGTTGCGTTTCTTCGTTTAATCACGCCGGCTGATTACCGGGAGCAGCTTAATAATGTCCTGCAACAGGCTATTCATACTTATTTCAGGTATATCAGGGGAATGATATTGGTATACTTGCTTGTGGGGGTGCTGAACAGCCTGGGGTTATGGGCGCTGGGTGTGCGGCACCCGTTGCTGTTCGGGATGATTTGTGCTGTGATGACTATTATACCTTATGCAGGCATTATCATCAGTGCTCTTTTGCCTGTTTCTATGATATGGCTGCAGACAGACAATATTCTTTATCCGCTGGGTGTAATAGCTGTCTTTGCTGTGGTGCAGTACCTGGAAGCCAATATCATATTTCCCAGGATCGTTGGTGCGCAATTGGATGTAAGCACCTTAGCCATGCTGGTATCTGTTATAGCCGGTGGCATTATATGGGGTGGGGCGGGAATGATATTGTTCATTCCTTTTGTTGCCATGCTGAAAATAATTTCAAACCAGCTGCCTGAGCTGAAGCATCTGAATATTTTGTTGGGACGTTAGCTATACGCCAGGTGGAAGAGATGTATTAATTCGAAATATTTCTTTATCTCGGTATTGATCTATGCCGATACGCTACCAGATACCGGAACCGTTTGAGATATATTCTATCACATTTACCTGTACCCTCAATATAAAAAAAGAGATGATAGCGAATCTGTCCTTGATTTCGCTGATGTCAAATTTTCAGCTAAAGCAAATTTCGGTTTTATAACCGCCAGAAAAATATCATACTCATCAAAATTATTAATGCTTGATTATAGTACGAATATTATGAAAGAGGGACTTGTTACAATTAATGCAGGGTCCAATGATCTTGCAACCTATCATGTAACACCATACGATCCTAAATTTTGGGAAGAAAACCCGGTTGTAAAACGAACTGCCGAAGAAGAAAATATTATTCAAAGATTTGAAAAGGAAAGGAAAATCAGCAATTTTATTCCTTAACGGACGGCTTTTGCGATTCAGTCTCTGTAATGATTGGTTCTTTCATTTTACCCATTTCTCTACAGTGTCGCTGCTCCCGGCTTTGCATTGCAGGCAGGACGCTGTGGCAGATGAAACCTTCCGCAACGTCCCCAGCTTGTACACAATGCCAGGCACGGG